>JALWYP010000113.1 GCA_026992695.1 Flavobacteriaceae bacterium | reverse complement strand
AAAGCAAGAAAAATGAAACGTTGGGCAGCAATGTCTAAAGCATTTACAAGAATTGGAAAAGATATTGTAATGGCTGTAAAAGAAGGAGGTCCCGATCCATCTGCCAACTCAAGATTACGCGCTGTAATTCAAAATGCAAAATCGGTTAATATGCCTAAAGACAACATCGAACGGGCTATTAAACGTGCTACCGAAAAAGGACAAGGTGATTTTAAAGAAGTACTTTTTGAAGGTTACGCTCCTCATGGCATTGCCATATTAGTTGAAACAGCGACAGACAACAACACTAGAACAGTAGCAAATATTAGATCTTATTTTAACAAGTGTAACGGAAATTTAGGAACTTCGGGATCTGTGGTTTTTATGTTTGATCATGTGTGCAATTTTAGAATAAAACCACAAGAGGAATTAGACTTGGAAGAATTAGAATTAGAACTAATAGATTTTGGTGTAGAAGAAATATTTGAAGATGAAGACGGCATACTAATTTATGCGCCATTTGAAAGTTTTGGAGCCATTCAAAAGTACCTAGAAGATCATAATCTAGAAATCCTTTCTTCAGGATTTGAACGAATTCCGCAAGTAACAAAACAACTGTCACCAGAACAAGTTGAAGAGGTAGAAAAATTATTGGAAAAAATTGAAGAAGATGATGATGTACAAAATGTCTACCACACGATGGAGGAAAATACAGAGAGTTAAGTATATTTTTTTACCTTTCCTTCTGCGCCTTCATACAACTTTTTAATTTTTTTAATATCATAATCAACTTCACCGGTTACATAAAAGGGCTTTTCTATGGTAACGGTTTTGGTTTTATAATTAAAAATAACCGGAATAATAGGTACACCTGCCTGCTTGGCAATATAATAAAATCCCGTTTTCCAAACCGGAACTTTTTTGCGAGTTCCCTCTGGTGCCATTGCTAATCTAAAAGTTTCTTTTTGCTGAAAAATTTGAGCAATCGCAGCTACTTTTTTTTGACCAGAAGTTCTGTCTAAAGGTGTTCCGCCTACCCATCTAAAATACCATCCAAACGGCGGTTTAAATAGTTCTTTTTTTCCTACATAATTTATTTCAATACCAGAAACTTTTCTAACAAATAATCCTATAATAAAATCAAACCAACTTGTGTGTGGTGCAACAATAACAACTGCTTTTTTGATTTTTGGAGTAAAGTTTCCTTTAATTTTCCAGCCTAAAACGTTGAAAAACAAAAATTTTGAAAGCCCCATATCGAATTACATAGCAAGGTACATTTCTGCTAATTTTTCTCTTGTAATAATTTTTTTCCAATCTTCACCAAGCGCATTTTCCCATAAGGGTTCTAAACTTAATGCAACATCAATCATGGTGTTTAATTGTTCTTGTGTAAGGTTGCTACAAATTCCTTTAGGAATGGAAATTTGATGTTTTTTTACCATTTCTTTAAACAGCTTGACTCCTTCCGGGTAATATGCTTCTAAATGGTCAAAAACAATACAGTTTCCTATACCATGTTTGGTTCCTAATACATAGGATAAACCATAACTCATGGCATGCGCAATTCCAACCTGAGAATACGCAATACTCATACCTCCATGCCAGGAAGCCATCATTAATTTTGCTCTAGCTTCTTGGTCGGAAAGCGTGTCTTTTAAAAAAATTTCTTTACATAAATCATAGGCTTTTTCGCCATAACTTTGGCTAAAAGCATTTAAAAAAGTTCCGTCAAGTGATTCTACACAATGAATAAAACAGTCCATACCTGTGTAAAACCATTGGTTTTTGGGTACGCCACTTGTTAATTCAGGATCTAAAATAACTTGATCAAAGGGTGTGAAATCACTGTTAATCCCCAATTTACGAGTAGGACCAGACAAAACTGTTGTGCGAGATACCTCTGCACCTGTACCCGATATAGTGGGTATTCCCACATGATAAACGGCTTTGTTTTTTACCAAATCCCATCCTTGATAGTCAGCTGCACTTCCTTTGTTTGTAAGCATTATAGAAACTGCTTTTGCCAAATCCATCACACTACCTCCTCCTATACCAATAATGCCGGAAGGTTTATAAGTAAACTCAGATTTAATTTCTTTTACAATATAATCTACTTGTGAGGTTTTGGGTTCTTCAAGTGTAGAAACGAAGATTAGTTTATCGTTAAATCTAAGGTTAATTCTATCTAAAAAAGTTGTGTTATTTTCAAAAACATCGTCAATAAGATAAATAAAAGG
>JALWYP010000112.1 GCA_026992695.1 Flavobacteriaceae bacterium | reverse complement strand
TGAAGACAAACTAAAAGAAGCCTATAAATTACAAGTTCACGATTTTTATACCGTATATGCCGAAAATCAAGGAGACGGAACTTTTAAAATAACCAAACTCCCTAATCAAGCTCAAACCGGTCCTACTATGGCTACCATTACTACCGACGTTAATAACGACGGAAAATTAGATATTGTTGGTGTAGGTGCCATTTACGACGCCGAGGTAGAAACCATCAGGTACGACAGCAATTACGGTTATGTATTACTGGGTGACGGAAAAGGAAACTTTAACTATGCTAAAGACCTGAACCCGCTTGTATATACAGACGCTAAAGACCTAAAAACAATAACCATTAACAATAAAAAATATTTTATGGTGGTAAGCAATAATGCCCCACTGCAAATCTTTAATTTTGAAAGTTAGTCATGAAAATAACAAAGTTAACATTCCTTTTTCTTTTAATTGCTACAATTTCTTGTAACCAAAATAACAAGAACAAAAGCAATAAAACAAATACCAATAAAAAACTTTTTTCAAAAGTAGAAACAGTCGATTCCGGAATTGATTTTATAAATACAATTAAGCAAACTAACGATTTCAATTTCATGAATTATATGTACATCTATACCGGTGCAGGAGTAGCCGTAGGCGATATAGATAATGACGGTTTAGAAGACATCTATTTGGTTTCCAACTTTGGGAAAAACAAACTCTACAAAAACAAGGGCAATTTTAAATTTGAAGATATCACACAACAATCAAATACCCAAAGTTTTTCCGGATTTGATTCCGGCGTTACCATGCTAGACATTAATAATGATGGTTGGCTAGATATTTACTTATGTAAAGCAGGTTCTTTAGGTTACGATGAAGGAAGACGAAACAAACTTTTTGTAAATCAAAAAGACGGAACCTTTAAAGAGGAAGCAAAAAAATGGGGACTCGACGATCCGGGTTATTCTACTCAAATTTATCAAATAGATTATGACAACGATGGCGACCAAGATTTGTATTTGGTTAATCATAGATATGATTTTAAAAATAACAATAAAATCAGTGGTGAAATTCAAAAACAAATTGAAGAAATAACTAGCGACCAACTCTATAGAAACGAAGGAAACACGTTTACAAAAGTAACATCCGAAGCAGGTATTTATAACAAAACATGGGGGCTTGCTGCAGCGGTTTCCGATTTTAATGAAGACGGTTGGGACGATATTTATATTTCTAACGATTTTTTAGAACCCGACCAATTATTAATTAACCAAAAAGACGGAACTTTTAAAGATGAAATTTTAAAGCGTGTTAAACATATTTCTACCAATAGTATGGGTAATGATTATGCAGATTTAAACAATGATCTCTATCCCGATTTGGTTACATTAGATATGCTTTCTAAAAACTATGCCAGATCAAAAGAAAACATGGCTGCTATGAGTACCAAAGGATTTATGCAAATGGTAGAAATAGGATATCATCACGCTTATATGGCAAATATGCTTCACTTTAATGTTGGTGATGGTATGTTTCAAGAAACCGGACAGTTAAGCGGTATTACAAAAACCGATTGGAGTTGGGCACCTCTTTTGGCAGATTTAGACAACGACGGTTTAAAAGATATTTTTATCACCAATGGCGTAGATAGAGATTATACTAACCAAGATGCTCGAAGAAAACTTAAAAAAGTCATGGCAGAAGGAAAAGCAATGCAACTTCAGGAGGTTTTAAACACTTTCCCTTCTGAAAAGATGGCAAATTTTGTTTTTAAAAATGAAGACAATCTTGCATTCAGTGAACAAATGAACGATTGGGGACTCGACCAAAAAGTATTTTCTTACGGTTCTGCCTATGCAGATTTAGACAATGATGGCGATTTAGATTTAATCGTAAATAATATTGAAGACCAAGTCGGTATTTATAAAAATAATAGTGCTAAAAATTACTTGCAAATTTCCCTTCAAGGAAATGCTAAAAATCCTTTGGCTATAGGTAGTCGTGTTTTTATTAAAAACAAAACAAACAAACAGCTACAAGAATTACATCTTACTAGAGGTTACAAATCCTCCGTAAGCCCCATACTTCATTTTGGGTTAGGCGATGTTTCACAAGTAGATAAGGTAATTGTACAATGGAACGACGGTAAAACCACAACCCTAAACAATGTGAAAGCCAACCAACGTGTAACCGTTTCGTATAATTCGGCAACTAATGAACCCTTGGATATACAACGTATTAAAA
>JALWYP010000111.1 GCA_026992695.1 Flavobacteriaceae bacterium | reverse complement strand
TTTTGTAAGAGCCATCGAAATAAAACTTTCGCAAGGGGCTAAACCCGGCAAAGGTGGTGTTTTACCCGGAGCTAAAATCACAGAAGAAATAGCTAAAATAAGACATGTTGAAGTGGGTAAAGATGTGCTTTCGCCACCCAATCATACTGCTTTTTCCTCAGTAGGAGAGATGATAGATTTTATTGAAGAAATTGCTCAAAAAACCGGACTTCCGGTAGGAATTAAAGCGGCAATAGGTAAATTGGATCAATGGGAAGAACTGGCTAGTATTATGAAAGAAACCAATAAAGGACCGGATTTTATAACCATTGACGGCGGCGAAGGTGGAACCGGAGCTGCGCCTCCAAGTTTTGCCGATCACGTATCACTCCCTTGGGTATATGGATTTAGCGATGTTTATAAAGTGCTGAAAAAACACCAAATTACCGAGCGAGTTGTTTTAATTGCCAGTGGTAAATTAGGATTTCCTGCTAAGGCAGCAATGGCTTTTGCTATGGGAGCCGATTGTATTAATGTGGCACGTGAAGCCATGATGAGCATCGGTTGTATTCAAGCGCAAGTATGTCATACCAATCGCTGCCCCAGCGGTGTTGCAACACAAAATAAATGGTTGCAAAATGGTATAAACGTTCCGTTAAAGTCGGTGCGATTGGCACAGTATTTTAAGACCTTTAGAAAGGAATTGTTAGAAATTACTCATGCTTCGGGATACGAACATCCTTGCCAATTTAAAATGGGCGATATTGTAGTAAATGTAGATGATCAAAACCTTGCAAAAGAATTAGATAAAACCTATATGTATCATAAAACAGATGTGCCGTTTAGTGGAATAGAAAAGTTGAAAAATTGTAAGTATTTGGGAGGTGCTAAAAAAACTATTCCAACCACAGTTTAAAATCTTTAACTCGCTCTCTGGCAACGATTACTTCCTGTTCATTATAGCTTTTTAATTTTAGCTGCAATCGAGAATTGGTATAAGAAATTATGTCTTGTATGGCATTAATATTTACATAAAACTTCCGGTTGATTCTAAAAAACAGCTTAGGGTCAAGCTCTTCTTGTAATTTTTCTAAAGAATTATCAAGCAAATAATTTCTTCCTTCAAAAGTATGTGCATAAGTTCCTTTATTTTCAGAAAAAAAACACCCTATTTCTTCGGTTGGTATCATCTTAATATGCTGCCCTATTTTTGTGGTAAACCGCTGTTTATAGGCTTTTCGAGTAGTGTCTTTTGATAACAATCTTTTTATGTCATCAAAATGAAGCATTACATTTTCGGGTTTGGGTTGCCGTGTTTTGTATTTGGTTATTGCGGTTTCTAATTCTTCTGCATCAATGGGTTTTAGTAAATAATCAATACTGTTTAGTTTAAAGGCTTGCAATGCATATTCGTCAAAAGCAGTGGTAAAAATTACAGCACTTTGTATGGTAACTTGGTCAAAAATTTCGAAGGAAAGCCCGTCGCTTAATTGAATGTCTAAAAAAATTAAGTCGGGATGTGGATTTCCTTTAAACCATTGCACGGCTTCGGAAACACTATGAAGCAACGTTTCCACGTTTAAATCTAACTTTTCCAGCATACGTTGCAAACGTCTTGCCGATGGTTTTTCGTCTTCAATTATTAAAATTTTCATTGTTTACAGCTATTTAGGTATTATTACTCCCACATATTTTTTTGATTTGTATAGCCTTCATCTTCTTCCATAAATTGTTTAATTTTTCGTTCTTCCCAATCTTTTCCGAAGATATTAAACAGGTTAAATGTTTTTACGGCTTGAAAAAGAAGTCCTAATCCCCAACCAAAGGCTGCCCACAAAAACCATGGGTTTCTTAGGTGGTCGGTGTAATAATTTACACCGGCTAAAAAAGGTATAAACAGTAGATATGAAAAAAGATTTGTGTAAAATTTTCTTAGTTCTGAAACACGTTCTTTTGCTTCATGATATTTATTTTGATTGTTTAAAGGTTCCATTTTATTTGTTTTTTAAATAGTGTTTAATTTTTTTCTCTTCCCATTTTTTCCCAAAAACAGGATGGTATCCAAAAGCTTCAGATGCGTGCCCTAATATTCCTAATCCCCAACCTAAAAGAGGAAAGGCAACCCAAGGGAAGCCTCCCGAAATAAGATTTAGAATTATAAGACCTGTCATTACAATTACAAAAACGCTAAAGTGAATATAAAACGATTTAATATTTTCTACTCGTTCTTTTGCTTTAGCATATT
>JALWYP010000110.1 GCA_026992695.1 Flavobacteriaceae bacterium | reverse complement strand
AATAGTTTTCACGATAATTGGTTAATGATATAAAAGTAAAACGTCCCGAGCAATGCCGAGACGTTTTTATATTGAATTTATTTATAGTTCTATAATCAACACACACATCTCTTTTGCTTCTTTTTTAAAGTGACAGATTGTTTTTGTATGTATGTGCAGTTGTTCATAATGTGGTATGATTTTTCAAAAGTAATAAAAAAAACAAACAAATTTACTTTTGTATATTTACATTCTAATTTTAAATACATAAGGTTTGAAAAAAATAGTATTGTTGGTTTTTATTATGGCAACTTCTGTAATGATGGGTCAAAGCCAAAAAAAAATAATTAGAGAGATTATAAGATCTCAAAAAAAATTAAATAAAGAATATGCCAATAAGAAGACATCTGTTCTTACTCCGGAAGACTTTAAAACTTTTGAGGGATTGGAGTTTTATCCTATCGATTTAAAATATAGAGTTAGGGCTATAATTAAGCGTACACCAAATGCTAAACCCTTTAAAATGAAAACTTCTACAGATAGGTTACCCGAATATGTAAAGTATGGTGACGCCTATTTTACAATAGATGGCACCGATTTTATAGTTCCGGTGTATCAAAATATGGCACTTTCTAAAAAAGAAGAATACAAAGATTATTTGTTTTTTCCGTTTACCGATTTAACTAGTGGTGATGGTAGCTATGGAGGTGGAAGATATCTAGATTTAAGAATTCCGGAAGGTGATTTTGTTATTATAGATTTTAACAAATCGTATAACCCGTATTGTGCTTATAATCACAAATATTCATGTCCCATACCTCCTGAAGAGAACGATATAAAAATAAGAATTGAAGCTGGAATTAAAGCATTTAAACATCATTAAGGGGTTATTTAACCAGCCACATTCCAAAGAAAACCGCTGCAAACCCTATAATAAAGGTAAGGATGGTATACATTGCAAACAGAAGAAAATTACCTTCTTGTAAAAACAAATGATTCTCGTAAGCGAAGGAAGAAAACGTGGTAAAACCACCGCAAAATCCAACCCCGATTAAAAGTACCATGTTGTAAGACAGCGTTTCTTGTTTTAACGCAAGACCCAATACAATTCCTATTAGTAAACTACCAAGAATGTTAGCTAAAAACGTTCCGTAAGGGATTCCGGCGTGTGTGTCATTTAGGTATTTACCTATAATAAAACGTAAACTGCTTCCTGCTCCTCCTCCTATAAAAACCAATAAAATTTGTTTTATCATAGCTAATTATTTTTTGGTTGCTGGTTGTTGTTTTTCATTATTCTTTAGGTTGGGGTTTACTTATTGGAAAATATATTTCGGTAATCCAGTTTGCCGGATTAGGCGCTACTCCGGGGTTGGTTTTATAAACTTCAAACATTTTTCCGTTAGGTGCTAATTCAAGATTGTTTTTTAAAATGTATTCTTTTGCTTTTTTAAAGGCTTCAGAAAGATAATTGTAGTTTCCTTGCAACGTTACTTTTACCGTTGTAGAAGGAGCCATATATCCCGAAAGAATATCACTATTTGCCGGAGTAATTACTTTTTCCTTAACCGGAATGGCAGTCGAAAAATTAACCGTTCCGTTAGTTTGGTCTATTTCATTATAAATCGTAAAAGGCATACCAGCCATATCCACATTATTTTGCTTTATAAAACCCATTATTTGCCCGAACAAGGGTCCCATTTTGTTCCCTATTTGATTGATGCGAGTAGCCGAAGTTTTATACAAATAATAGCCGCCACCATATTCGGTAATACCATTTACGGTAATGGTGTATTTTTTCATTTGGTCTTGAACTTCTTTTTCAAGATTTGCCAGTCCTTTGTCGAACATAGAAGTTAACATTTTATCAAACGGTTCTTTTTGAAAACTCATAAACACTTTTTCCATAAATGTTTGTTCGCCTTTCATTCCCCAAGTAACTTTAGTTTTGTTGGTGTTTTCAATGGGTTCAAACCGCCAATACACATTGCTTTTTGAATCGCCAAAGGGTGTGTTAAAGGTAATTTCTTGATGTATTTCTTTTCCGTTTTTATTGTTAGGCAAATCTTCCGTTACCGAAAGTGTTTTCATACTACCGTTACCTACTTCTTCCACGTCGCTTTTCCACGAATAAGAAGCACCTTCTCCGTTAGTAGATGTACCGTATTCTATTTTAATATTTGGGTCTTCTTCCATCCAAGGACCCCATTTTTTCCAGGTTTTAAAATCGTTTACTGTTTCAAATAAAAGTGAGGAGGGCGCAGCAATTTCTTTAGAAGAAGCTACATTAAAAGTTCCGTCTTTAGTTCCAAAATAGATAGATACCCCAATAATAACAATAAGAAGTAAAAAAAACAGGTATTTTAAAAATTTCATTTTTTTAAGATTGTTTGTGAGGTAAAGGTAATTATTTTTCAACAATTTAGTTTGTTAAAAAGAGTTTTACAAACAAATCATATTTTAGTACCTTTGAAAACTTTCTAGAAAACAAAAAACAGTAATTATTATGAAAATCAAGCAATTAGCAGTATTAGTGCTTTTTACCGGAATACTTTTTTCTTGTAACGAAACAGCAAAAAAACAAGAACCGATAACGCAAGAACAAAAAATAACGGAAACATCTATCAAAGATTTTAACTATAACGTCGAGCAATTTGCCGATATTAAAGTACTTCGATACCGAATTCCGGGATGGGACAATCTCACCTTAAAAGAGCAAAAATTAGTGTATTATCTTACTCAAGCCGGACTTGCGGGACGAGATATTATGTGGGATCAAAACTACCGTCATAATCTTACCATTCGTAAAGCATTAGAAAATGTTTACACAAACTATAAAGGAGATAAATCTTCAAAAGATTGGAAAAATTTTGAGACGTATCTAAAACGCGTTTGGTTTTCTAACGGAATCCATCATCACTATTCAAACGATAAAATTAAACCCGAATTTTCTTCAGACTATTTAAAAACACTTTTAACCGAAACAAATACCAAGATTGAAGGCGAAGCTTTTTCAGTTATTTTTAATGATAAAGATTCAAAAAAAGTAAACCAAGCAAAAGGAGTTGATAATGTTTTGGAAAGTGCTGTGAATTTTTACGGACCCAATGTAACCAATGAAGATGTAATTTCGTTTTACAAAAACAAAAAATCTCCCGACCCAAAAAGACCCCTTTCTTTTGGACTAAACTCGCAGTTAGTAAAAGAAAACGGCGTGTTAAAAGAACGAGTATATAAAAGTAACGGATTGTACGGAAATGCCATAAAAGAAATTGTTAAGTGGTTGGAACAAGCAAAAGAAGTAGCCGAAAATAAACCCCAAGCCGAAGCATTAGGCTTACTCATTGCGTATTATAAAACCGGTGATTTGCAAACGTGGGATGATTATAATGTAGCTTGGACCAAAGCAACTAAAGGAAATATAGATTACATTAACAGTTTTATTGAGGTGTATAACGACCCATTGGGATATAGAGGATCTTACGAAAGTATTGTGGAAATTAAAGATTTTGATATGTCTAAAAAAATGAGTGTTGTATCGGCTAATGCGCAATGGTTTGAAGATAATTCGCCCATAATGAAAGAACACAAAAAAGAAAATGTGGTAGGTGTTACCTATAAAGTGGTAAATGTAGCCGGAGAAGCTGGAGACGCATCTCCCAGTACACCAATTGGGGTTAACTTACCCAATGCAAACTGGATACGTGCCGAGGTGGGAAGTAAGTCGGTTTCTTTAGGAAACCTTATTGAAGCCTATAATGAGTCTGCCGGAACCGGACGATTAAAAGAGTTTGCCAATGACGAACAAGAAATAGAGTTGGAAGAAAAATATGGTCAACTTGCCGATAAATTGCATACAGCACTTCACGAAGTAATAGGGCACGCATCCGGTAAATTAAATCCCGGTGTAGGTGAAACCAAAGAAACCCTAAAGAATTATGCTTCTACTCTTGAAGAAGGAAGGGCAGACTTGGTTGGACTTTATTTTCTGTACACACCCAAATTGCAAGAGTTAGGATTGGTAGATGATTGGAAAAAGGTAGGAATGGCTGCTTATGACGGTTATATTAGAAATGGATTAATGACACAATTGATTAGACTTAACCTGGGAGACGATGTAGAAGAAGCGCATATGCGAAATCGACAATGGGTAAGTGCTTGGGTATATGAAAAAGGAAAAAAAGATAATGTGATAGAAAAGGTTACCCGAAACGGAAAAACATATTACAACATTAACGATTATGATAAGTTACACGAATTGTTTGGGGAATTACTTAGAGAGACACAGCGAATAAAATCGGAAGGTGATTATGCCGCCGTTCAAGCTTTGGTTGAAGGATATGGTGTAAAAGTAGATCAAAATTTACATAAGGAAATATTAGAACGTAACAAGCAGTTTAAGTCGGCTCCGTATAGCGGATTCGTAAACCCGATAATTTTTCCGATTACCAATAAAGAAGGAGCAATAGAAAGTTTTAAAGTTACTTATCCCGAAACTTTTGCCGAGCAGATGTTAGATTATGCAAAACAGTATAGTAATTTACCTGAAAAGAATTAAATAGCATATTAATAAATGTAAAAAAACCCTTTAAATAATCATTCATTACCTAAATTAATTCTAACTCCTGTATAAATACCAAACATTAAAAAGCTTCCTTTAGAAAATGAAGTAGTGGAAGGCTTAAACATATATTTAATAGTTGGGTCAATGTTTAGTGTAAATCTTTTTGATATCTTATGAGAAAAACTAAAGCCTGTTTGAATTCCTATATTTGTGTTAAACAAATTATTTGAACTACCTATATTTATTGATTTACCTGCTTCATTTTGCGCAATAATACTGTTTTTTAATAAATAGTAAAAGCTAATACCGGCATTTACTTGAAAATTAATTTTATGCTTATTTGATATGAGATAGGATAATTGAAGCGGTATTTCTATATATTCTATTTTTTGTCTTAAATCAATAGACGTGGAGTTTGTGTTAAAAGAGTTAATTTCTAAACTAGTGATATTTAAATTGTTATTTATCGTATTAATCTCTTGTATGTCAGGGTTTGTAAGTGACGGAATATTTTTTACTGAATAACTCAGAGTTGTTCTATTAACCCCTAAACTTAGCAAATAATTATTGCTTAAAAACACAAGAGAAGCACCGTAATTAAGATTATAGAGTCCTTCTTTTTTTAAATCGTTATAAGAGCGGCTAATTATAGATCCATTATTCGTGATACTAGAAAATTGAGGCGCAACATATAAAGCAATAAAAAATTTATGCTTCTTGTTTTTAATTTTTTTGGTTGTGTCATTAGATTTTTTATTTGCAGATTTTTCTATTTTCTTTTTAGAAGCAGATTTTTCTTTATTATTCGTATTGTTTTCTTGATTTTTATTTGTTTTTATAGTGTTAGAGTTTTTACCAGATAATAAACGAGCTTGTTTATCCATAGTAAAACCGGTGTTGGTAGTATCAAGAAAATCATTTTTACTTAAATGATTGTATTTATCGTTAGGTGAAACAATTGTCTTTTTAGTAAAGTTGTTTTTATTTTTTGAAATTAGAGTTTTATTGGTGGTATTTTTATTTTTGATTGTTGTTTCTGATTTAAAAGATGATTTTTCTTGATTTCTAAGCGAATCTGTTTTAGAAGTAGTAATGTTTATTTGGGTATCTGTTTTGGTTTTAACTTCTTTTAATTCTTTGTTTGGTATAAGATTGGGTTTGTTTTTTGTTTTGAACAGAGAGTCTGTGTTGGTTAATTTAGTTTGTTTATTTTTTTTATCCTGAAAATTATAAGAAATTAGGGTAATTAATAAAAATAATGCAACAACCCCGCTTAAAGTTGCCCACCATAAAATAACCGTCTTTTTTTTATCTTTATCTAAAGAATCATTAATCCTGTTCCAGACATCTTCACTTGGTGATTTTGTAGCAGAGTCTAGTTTATTTTTTATGTATTGATCAAAATCTTCTCTACGATGCATTTGGATTTTCTTTTTTTGTTTCACATAATTTTTGTTTAATCTTTTTTCTCAAAATTGCTTTGGCTCTGAGAAAATTTGATTTTGATGTACTTTCAGAAATAGACAATAAATCTGCTATTTCTCTATGTTTATAGCCATCTAATAAGTAAAGATTAAATACTATTCTATATTGGTCTGGTAAATTTTGGATTTCAAAAAGCAATTCATCTAAGGTGATGTCTGGTTTTTCATCATTATATTCATCATTAAATTCAGGGCTGGAAGTTATTTCATCATTTATTTCATAAAAACTATTTTTTTTTCTATACCTATCAATTGCTTTGTTTATTGTTATTCGTTTTAACCAACCTTCAAATGACCCTTTGTGTTTAAATTTATTAATCGATTTGAATATGGTAATAAATGAATCATGTAAGTTGTCTTCTGCATCTGTTTTGTTTCTACAATACTTTAAAGAAATTAAATATAGGGTGTCTTTGTACTTTTTAAAAAGTTCGCTCTGCGCTTTTCGGTTTTTCTTTATACACTGGTATATTAATTCCTCTTGTTTCAAAAATCTTTTATATTTTGTTTTAATGTAGCATTATGTATCTGTTACTATTTTTCGAGAATACAATTAATGAGTTAAAAGAATGTTTAGTTACAAGGTATAGATGCAAGGTAAATAGTAATAATAGTTTCTGTTAGCAAGGTATCATTGTTTACAAATTTAACATAAATTTTTTGCGGATTTATGGTATTTAGATAGGTTGTTGCATTTAAAGGGTTGTTGCCTTCAAAGGCATCTTCATAACTTTCATAAAATGTGATAGTATATAAAGAAACGTCTTCAATTTCTGTAAACGGAATAAAACAATCTATATAAGTTTCTAAGTAAAATTCTGCGGTATCTAACCCTTGTTCAATTTCACACTCTTCAAATACTAGTTTTTTACAGGGCGAAAAGCATTCTTGCATTAATAAATAAGAGTTTTCTTCATTAGAAATATTTATTTGATTTGAACCAACTACAGTTGCCTTCCAGTCAAAGTTCCAATCATTCCCTACCTCATCTGCATCTACTAAGTGAATGTTTAGATGTAATTGATCTTCAATAAATAAAGTAATCCAGGTTCCTAAATAAATATCTTGATTATAATGAAACCAAACATATCCATTTTCGCTTAATTCAAAAAAAGCTCCCTCATAATCATTAGGTACACCATTTTCTGTTTCTACATTCCAAAAGCAGTTTTTTAACAACGCATTGCAATATTGCAGCGTTTCATCATCTATACAGGTCTTTAAATTTTCTGCAAGTTCATCGTTGTTGTTTATAACCAGTATATCTCCATTTGCTAACGTTGCTTGAATAGGATAGCTGAGACTTATTGATAAACCGTCGTCTAAAGATTCTAAAAAAACTATAAACTCTTCATCATTAGAAATTAATTGATAATCTACAATTTCTAGATTAGAATCGTAAACGATAATTGTAAATTTATAAATGAATTCAATACAGGCAGTTACATTTTCGGGTTCACTTCTAGAGATATCTTTAATATTTTGGTATAGCGTGGAGTTAACACTTATTAAATCTTCTTGAGAAATAGGAACAATATCAACAGGTTCGTTTTGACAGGAAGAGATAATTAGTATAAAAAATGTAAATAATAGAAAACTGAATATC
>JALWYP010000109.1 GCA_026992695.1 Flavobacteriaceae bacterium | reverse complement strand
CCTTTTCCAGACTAAAAGCAATGGCTTGCCGAATGTAAACGTTGTTGGTTTTAAAGGCTTTTTTGTAAAGATTTTCTACTTCGTCGTAAGGTTCTAGGGCTAGTTGGTAAACGGCTTCTTGCCCAAAATATTCGTTTGCAGATTCTAATGCTTCACTGAGTTGTTCTTTTTTTTCAGAAAGTTTTACATTTCGTAAAGCGGAAAGTTTAAAAAAATCTTCCATAAAAGGCGATTTTATTAAGGAGTTAAAAGCTTCTTCTGCTTTAAAAGCGGTTTGTTGCAACCAATTTTCTTTAAATGTTGTGAGTGGTTTTCCGTAAAGATTTTCCACTTCAATAATAAAATCTTGGGTGGTTACATTGCTATAGGCGTGCTTTTCTAAATAATTTTTTACAGCCTGTTTAAAAATTAAATCACCTACGGTTTCTCTTAAAATATGCAATGCCCAAGCGCCTTTTTCGTAAAAAGTAAGCGAACCGGCTTTTGGGTTAAGAAGCGATTCGCCTTTTCCTTCATCACTCATTTCTTGCAGTTGGTTGGCACTGTTGTAAAGCTTCCAATAATAAAAATCGTCTCCAAAAATTTCGCGTTGTGCCAATAGTGCGTAATAGGTAGCAAATCCTTCGTGTAGCCAGTGATCTTTAGATGAAGTTTCGGTAACAAAATTTCCAAACCATTGGTGTGCCATTTCGTGTGCGTTTACCATTACATAATTTCTATCGGTAAAAGCAATACTATCTACAACAAAGGCTTTAGAGAATAGGGTAAGTGTTGTGTTTTCCATTCCGGCATATAAAAAATCCCGTACGGGTACTTGCTTGTAATTTTGCCATGGATAAGCAACTCCGATATCGGTTTCAAGAAAATCGAAAATTTCTTTAGTGTATCGATAGGTGGGTTCCAGTTTTAAAGAATCTTCTTGATTTATGTAAAGTGAAATGGGTATGTTCGATTTGGAATAAATAGTTTTCTTTTTAAAATTACCTATTGCCATTGCAACCAAATAGCTGGACATTGGTTTTTGCATATCAAAATGCCAGCGTTTAATTCCCGAAAGAGGGGTTACCGAAAGCAATTTTCCGTTTGCGATAACGGTTTTATCTTCCGGAGCCAACAAGGTTAAATCAAATTCAATTTTATCGTTCATATCATCAATAGACGGTAACCAATGTGAGGTATATTTACCTTGCCCTTGTGTCCATATCTCATTTGGAAAAAAGTACAAGGCTTTTTTGGGTGTTGCTTTGTAAGAGAAACCGGTGGTATAGATTTTATCTTTTTGAAAATTTGCGACAAACCATATTTTTTTTTCGGTGGAAGAAATAGATAGTTCGCTTTCCGGAATATAGGTGAGTTTCATTTTTACGGCATCCAGATAAACCGAATCGGTGGGTTGTAAAACTTTAAATTTTACCGTCATACTTCCCGTTACACTTCTGTTTGAAGCATTAGGAGAAACTTCGGCTTTAATTTCTAAAAAATCTACTGTCTGTGTTTGCTGCGCCAAAAGTGAAGCAACTAAAAACATAAAAAATAAGTGCGGTAAAAAGGGCTTCATTAATTGGGATTTATTTTTTGTAATACAAACAGTAAAACAATAGGTACGGCTAATAGGGCGATGACCCAAAGCTGTGTGGTTAGAAGTGAAGGAGCAAATAATATGGTTAATAAATAACCGGCAATAGCACCGCCAAAATGGGCATCATGCCCTATGTTACCCAATTGTTTTTTCATTCCGTAAATAGAATATAAAAGGTATAAAATACCAAACAGCCAAGCCGGAATAGGAATGCGAATAAAAAACAAATAAAGACTCATATTTGGCAATAATAATATCGAAGCGTATAAAATTCCGGTTACTGCACCACTGGCGCCAACCGCTGTATAATAGTCTTCTTTTTTATGAAAATTATAGGATAAAAGATTCCCCAATAAAAGACTGGCTAAATAGATTATGATAAATTTAACATCACCAAATTTAGTTACGATTATAGGAGCAAAAAAATAGAATGTAAGCATGTTAAATAACAAATGCGTTGTATTTACATGCAAAAAACCGGAGCTTAACATTCGTATTTGTTCGCCGCGTTTTATGGCTCCTACATTAAATTTATATTTATCGAAAAAAGAAGGATTACTAAAACCTTGTAAAGAAAAAAGAACATTAGCAACAATAATAGCAATAATAGATAAATTCATAACGTATTTTTAAAAAACAAATATAGTAATAAGC
>JALWYP010000108.1 GCA_026992695.1 Flavobacteriaceae bacterium | reverse complement strand
ATTATATACTGAATAATTGGTTGATGATTCCAATGCGCAATACTGGCATTTTTAGTTGAAAAACCACCTGTACTAAGTGTACTTAATGAATGGTTGATAGCATCAAAAAAATTCATACCGGCTACTTTTAGCAAGATTGTTTCGGCTAGAGTATAACCTACATATATTAACCAAAGTCGCTTGGCGGTATCTGTTATTCTTGGGTGTAACTTATCGCTGGACGGACCCGGAGATTCGGCAGCAAAGAGTTGCATCCCTCCTATTCCTAATAAAGGTAAGATTGCAATGGCTAGTACAATGATTCCCATGCCTCCTATCCAATGCGTAATACTTCTCCAAAACAAAACCCCTTTGGGTACAATTTCTATATCGCTTAAAATAGTAGCTCCGGTAGTGGTGTAGCCACTCATTGTTTCAAAAAAAGCATTGGTGAAACTAGGGATTGCACCTGTAAAAATATACGGAAGCGAACCTGCAAGTGACATAAAAATCCATCCAAATGTAACAATTACGTAACCGTCTCTTTTTTGAATTTCTTTACGTGACCCTTTGGTAAGAAACATAAGTGTTAGCCCAACAAAAATAGTAGTTAACGATGCAGACAACAATTGTATTGTTACCCCATCTTTATAAATAAAACTAATTAGTGTTGCCAATAACATAAACCCGCCGTTAACGGTTATTAGCAACCCCATTAGGTGAAAAATAATTCGGTAGTTAAGTTTGGTAGGTTTGCCCATTACACAAAGAGTGATTCAACTTTTTTAATTGCTTGTGGAAGGCAACAAACTACAATCCTGTCACCTCTTTTAATTTCAAAATCTCCAAGAGCAATAAGCCCTTCGTTATCTCTTATCACACCTCCAATAATGGCAGCTCGAGGAAAATGAATGTTTTTAATTTTTTTATTGCACACTTTAGATGTAGGAGAGACAATAAACTCCAGCAGTTCGGTATTCATATTATTTAAAACGGTTATAGCAACAATTTCCCCTTTTCTAATGTATCTAAAAATATTATTTGCAGCCAACAGCTTTTTATTAATTAAAGTATCAATCCCAATAGATTGTGAGAGTTGAAAATAATCCATATTTTCAACCAATGCAATGGTCTTACGTACCCCTTTCGATTTTGCAACCAAGCAAGACATAATATTAGTTTCACTATTTCCGGTAACCGAAATAAAAGCATCCATTTCTCCTATTGATTCTTCTTCGAGTAAATCTACATTTCTTCCATCTCCTTGAATAATTAAACCTCCCGGTATTTCATCTGCTAAATCAAATGCTTTTTCTTTGTTTTTTTCAATTAGTTTTACATTAAATTTATTTTTGCATAAATCAATTGCTGTTTTAATTCCTATTTTACTACCACCCAGAATCATCACATCTTTTATTTCTTTAAGTGTTTTCCCAGAAAGTTTAACAATTTCTTCAACACCTTCTTTGGTGGTAATAAAATAAACCCTGTCGCCTTGTTTAAATCGCGTATCCCCTCTGGGAATTATGGTGTACTGTGTACCGTAACGTTGTATGGCAATAGGTACAAATTGCAGATTGTGGTGTAATTCACCTACTTCTCTAACCGATTTTTCTATAAATGTGGAGGTTCTGGATAGGGTTAGCCCAATCATGGTTAATGCTCCGTTTTCAAACTCGTAGGTGTCGTTAAAAATGCTTCGGTTAAGTAAGAGTTCAATTTCATTTGCAGCAAGCGATTCGGGTGAGATGAGTTCGTCTATACCTATTTCCGAAAATCCAATTTCTTCTTTGTTTTCTATAAATTCGGTATTAGAAATTCTAGCAATAGTTCGTTTAGCTCCTAACTGTTTTGCTAAAACACAACAAGTAATATTAGTAGTTTCGCTAGAGGTTACTCCTATTACCAAATCGGTTTCGTTTACACGTGCGTCGGTTAGCACCGAGAGGGATGTAGCGTTTCCTTTAATTACTCGAATATCCAAATGTGTATCGGCATAACTTAATGCATCTCGGTTGGTATCGATTAAAGTAATGTCTTGCGACTCAAATGAAAGTAACTTGGCTAAATGAAAACCAACCTCTCCGGCTCCGGCTATAATAATTTTCATGTGTCTTTTTTATTGTTTTTTTATAGGTCACATGGAACTTTCCCTAACTAAATTATCATACCCTATTAGTATTTTAATAATAATTTAGTTAGGGACGTTTCATAAAAAAATTCTAATTGCTTAGCAAATGTAATGAAAAATATG
>JALWYP010000107.1 GCA_026992695.1 Flavobacteriaceae bacterium | reverse complement strand
CGTAAATTGGTAATTGTATGATGCGGGTATTTATGTAGCCATTGTGCTTTTCGACGCAGGCTTCCGGTTGCAATGGTACAAGAGGTTGTAAAGTCGGGTTTGCCGGTATAGACCAGAACATCTAACGTGGTAGCACGTTTTAATACGGCAGTTTGCACTACTCCTTTTGGTAAAAGTGTGGGAACGTCTTTTAGGCTATGAACGGCAATATCTATTGTATTATTTAGCAAAGCGATATCGAGTGTTTTTGTAAAAATGCCTGTAATACCTAATTCGTACAAGGGTTTGTGAAGCAATACATCTCCGGTAGATTTTACCGGAACAAGTTTTACAGAAAAACCAGATTCGGCTAATTTTTCTTTAACAGTATTTGCTTGCCATAGTGCCAACTCACTGTCGCGTGTTCCTATTTTTAGTACTCGTTTCAATATGTTGCTTCTTCTAAATGAAATACCTGTTTAATTAACTCTATACTTTCTTGTGCCGATTTTTCGTCATTTTTTAAATGATTTACAAACTGAGTAGTAATTTTTTGAATAATTCGATTGCTTATAATTTCGGCTTGTTCTTCATTAAAACCGTTTATTTTTTTTCGTTGGTAATTAATTTCGTTTTCTTTAATAGTAGCAAACGATTTTTTTAATGCTTTTATGGTAGGAGCAAATTTTCGGTGTTTTGCCCAGGTTGTAAATTCGGTTTTTATTTCGTTAATAATGTGTTGCGCCTTCGGAATTTCTTGATTTCTAAAGGTGAGTGTTTGATTGGTAATTTGCGACAATTTGTCTAAATGAATCAGTTTCACAAAAGGATTTTTAGAAACATCCGGATGTACGTTTTTCGGGATAGACAAATCGAGTATTAACAAGGGCTTATTTAGTTTTAATAATTGGTTATTAACGGTTGGTTGACTAGCTCCGGTAGCTACAATAAGAATATCGGTTTGCGAAATTTTTTCCGGAAGTTGGGAGTAATTCGCTACTACCAGATTAAATTTAACAGCTAATTCTTCAGCTTTAATGCGAGTGCGATTAATGAGTGTTATTTGTTGGTTATGGGTATGTTTAACCAGATTTTCGCAAGTATTTCTTCCAATTTTTCCGGTTCCGAAAAGCAAAATGTTTTTTTCCGAAACGTTTTCAATAGTTTGTAAAATATACTGTACCGAAGCAAAACTCACCGAAGTAGCACCGCTGGATAGTTTGGTTTCGTTTTTTATCCTTTTACTGGCTTGAATTACCGAGTTAAAAAGTCTCTCGGTAAAATCGTTTACCAAACCGAATGACTTTGAAATTCGAAAACTATTTCGTAACTGACTAATAATTTCAAAATCTCCAACAATCTGGCTGTCTAATCCGGTGCCCACTTTAAAAAGGTGCGAAACGGCTTTTTTTTCTTTATACACATAGGCAACTTGTTCAAATTCCTCTAGCGTTCCGTTTGTAAACTCACAAAGCAGTTTGATGAGTTGGTAGGGGTGTTTAGCGATTCCATACAACTCGGTTCGGTTACAGGTAGAAACAACTGTTAGTGCAGGAATGTTTTGTTTTTTTGCTTCCATTAAAAGCTGTTCTTGTTTTTGAGGGGTAATACTAAAATTACCTCGTATAACAGCGTCTGCTTTTTTATAGCTTAATCCTATTGCGTAAAAATTTCCTTTATTTGGGGTTGCTTGATCTTTCAATATCGAAAAATTTTAAAAAACATGGCAAAAGTAAGGTAAGGTTATAATAAAAAGTAACGCTATCGGTATCATTTATGTCGAGGAATGTAATTTTTTTAAATTTTAACAAGAATTAACAAAATAACCTTTATTTTTGCGGTTTTCTGTAGGTATGTTGTTTGAGTAGAAGCAAAAAACAAGTTATAAAATGAAGATAAATTCGCATAAAAATACCGCTCAAAGTTTGTATGAAGAGGTTCGATTAGACCATGCTATTTCGGTCTTGTTGTTTACCAATAATAAAGAAGAACCAAAGTTTTTTAAACGGGAAATAGAACGCCATTATATTCAGTTTTATTTTTGTACGGAAGGAAAATTAGAGTTTAATTTTAATCAAGGTACTTACTCCATTCCGTTAAAAAAGGGGAAGTCGTTATTGCTGTACAATCCTAAACAAGAATTGCCTCTGGATGTAACTTTGTATGCTGAAAGTAATTTGCTTTCGGTATTAATTCCTATAAAAAAGTTTCATGAATTGTTTTCTTCAGATGCCGATTACATCACTTTTTTAAGTGAAGAAAACAAAGAAAAAAAGTATTACAAAGATCAAGAAATCACTCCTGCTTTAGGTATTGTTTTAAATCAGTTACTACATTATTCGCTTCACAATGCGGTTAAAAAACTATATTTTAAAGCGAAAGTTTTTGAATTATTAAGTCTTTATTTTCATCAATCCAATCAGTCTGAAGCTGAGCAATGTCCTTTTTTAGCCGATCAGGTAAGTATGCCAAAAATAAAACAAGCAAAAGAAATTATTATTTCGCAAATTACCGAGCCTCCATCTTTACAAGAGTTGGCAAATGAGGTGGGACTTCCTATTAACCGGTTAAAAGAAGGTTTTAAACAAGTGTATGGCACATCGGTTTTCGGGTTTTTATTTGATTATAAAATGGAGTATGCCCGCCAACTTTTAGCATCTGGAAGTCATAATGTAAACGAAGTAGGACTTAAGGTAGGATACAGCACAGCAAGTCATTTTATAGCGGCTTTTAAAAAGAAGTTTGGCATTACGCCTAAAAAGTACATAATGGGGTTGGCAACATGAAAAAAGGAGTATTACTTGTAAATCTGGGTTCGCCCGATAGTACAAAGGTTGCCGATGTTAAAAAATATTTAGACGAGTTTTTAATGGATCCTTATGTTATAGATGTGCCTTATGCGCTTCGGGCTTTTATTGTAAAAGGAATTATTTTAAACACGCGTCCCAAACAATCGGCAGAAGCCTATAAAAAAATTTGGTGGAAAGAAGGTTCGCCGTTAATTGTAATTTCTAAACGGCTTCGTGATAAAATTAAGAAACAAGTAAACATACCGGTTGCTTTAGCAATGCGTTACGGAAGCATGTCTATTGAAAAAGGGCTACAGGAACTAACTGAGAAAGGAGTGGATGATGTGTTGGTTATTCCGCTATACCCACAATATGCTATGGCAACCACAAAAACCATTGTTGAAAAAGTAAAATCATTACAAAAACAAAAATTTAGTAATCTCAAAGTTTCTACTTTACCGGCTTTTTATGATAAAAAAGGCTATATCCAATCCCTTTCTAATAGTATATCGGAAACTATTAAAAATATTGAATTCGATTACCTACTTTTTAGTTATCACGGTTTACCAGAAAGACATATTAAAAAAAGCGACGTTACCAATTCGCACTGTAAAATAAATACTTCTTGCTGTATCACCGATTCTGCTGCGCATCAATTTTGTTACCGACATCAATGTTTTGAGACAACAAGGCAAATAGCAGAACAACTGCAACTTAAAGAAGGAACTTACGGAAACTCTTTTCAATCCAGATTGGGATTTGATTCTTGGTTACAACCTTATACCGACAGAACAATTGAGAAATTAGGGTTGCAAGGAGTTAAAAAATTAGTGGTGATTACTCCGGCTTTTGTTAGTGATTGTATTGAAACATTAGAAGAAATAGCCATGCAAGGGAAAGAATTATTTTATGAAGTAGGAGGCGAAGAATTTACGGTAGTACCCTGTTTAAACGATCGAGACGATTGGGCAAATACGTTGATAAATTGGATAGAAAAGTGGCGAATAATAGATACTTCTAAAGCAATTGCAAAATAGAAACATAAAAAAACGGAAGTAAAAAACTTCCGTTTAAAATGGTACTCAAGGTGGGAATCGAACCCACACTCCCGAGGGAACTGGATTTTGAATCCAGCGCGTCTACCAATTCCGCCACTTGAGCTTAAAATGGAAAGCAGACAAGGCTACCAATTCCGGTGCCAAGGCTTATGATAGCGCAAAAATAAACAATTATTAACAACATTTAATAATTAGTGTTATTATTTTTTGGTGGTAACACAACTTAAATTTTACATTTGTAGTGTATCAATCCAATCATCTAATTATGAGTTCCTGCCATCCGCAACCTAAAATTTTTGCTTGTAAACAAAGCGAATACCTAGCCGAAAAAATAGCCCAAGCCTTTGGCGTGCCATTAGGAAAAGTTATTACCTCAACCTATAGCGATGGAGAGTTTCAGCCTTCGTTTGAAGAATCGGTTAGAGGGAGTCGGGTTTTTGTCATCGGATCTACATTTCCAAATAGCGATCATCTTATGGAAATGTTACTAATGATTGATGCCGCTAAACGTTCTTCTGCTAGGCATATTACCGCTGTTTTACCTTATTTTGGTTGGGCGCGTCAAGACCGAAAAGACAAACCTCGTGTGCCTATTGCAGCTAAACTGGTAGCAAAAATGCTTGAAACTGCGGGTGCAACCCGCATTATCACAATGGATTTACACGCCGATCAAATTCAAGGATTCTTCGAAAAACCGGTAGATCACCTCTTTGCATCCACTATTTTTTTACCGTATGTTAAGGAGTTAAATTTAGATAACCTTACCATTGCATCGCCCGATATGGGAGGTTCAAAACGGGCGTATGCCTATTCAAAATTTTTAGAAAGCGATGTGGTAATTTGTTACAAACAACGAGCCAAAGCTAATGTAATTTCGCATATGGAACTTATAGGTGATGTAACCGGAAAAAATGTGGTTTTGGTAGATGACATGGTAGATACAGCCGGAACATTATCTAAAGCTGCCGACCTTATGATGGAGCGCGGAGCTCTTTCGGTTCGAGCAGTTTGTACACATCCTATCCTTTCTGGAAATGCGTATGAACGAATTGAAAATTCGTGTTTAAAAGAACTCATTGTAACCGATTCTATTCCGTTAAAGCAAGAAAGTAATAAAATTAAAGTACTTACTTGTGCCAATCTGTTTGCCGAAGTAATGTTAAGTGTTCAAGAAAACAAATCGATTAGCTCAAAATTTTTGATGTAATTTTATTGGTTTACTTTCCATTGGTGAGAGGCATCGTTAAAGATTTCTTTTCCAAAAATGGGAACTTTTGCTTTGATTTCTTCTACGATAAACTCTAATGCTTTAAAGGCTTCTTTTCTATGTGGAGAAGAGACAAATACAAACAAGCAAATTTCGCCTGCTTTTACCACTCCTAAACTGTGGTAAATGTGCATACAACTTAATTGAAATTTTGAAAAAGCAGTTTCTCTTATATCATGAAATACCTGATTTGCCATTTCTTGATGTGCCGTATATTCAATTGCAGTAACGGTTTTGTTGTTTATTACATCGGCTCGTACTTGCCCTAAAAAAATAGTATGTGCACCAATACCGGTTTTAACCTGGTGCTTGGCAATTGATTGCGCTATAAATTCACTACCTATAGCACCTTCTCTAAAAACATTTTTCACCTTTTTTGTCTCCATTTATTATCCTTCATTGGGTTGGTTGTAAAAAAATTGTTCGCGAACGATTTTACCGTCTTCTACTTGATAAACAGCAATTTCTGAGCTAACACTCCGTTGTCCGCTGGGTTTGTGAGTGGTGTCCATAGTAAAACTCACAGTAAACCAGTTATCAGCTACAATAGGCTTACTGGCTTTACTGCTGTGTACTTCAAAGTTTTCTTCCCACCATTCTCCTTTTTTAGCTACTTCAGCCATCCCGTTGCTCACTTGATTATCTCCGGATTCGATACTTACAATCTTTGGGCTGTACAATTCTTGATAACATTTATCCCATTCTCCTTTGTTACACCAATCTACTAAATTTTGTGCGATTTCTTCAGTTTTCATATCTTTTTTGTTTTATTGGTTTGAAAGTTAAAAATACAAGCAAATTATTATTTATTGTGCATTTTTAGAAAAATTTATGATTTGTATGTGGGTTTTTGGAAAGAGAAATATACATAGAAACCACGAAAATATTTTGTTATCCTTTGTTGTTTTTAACCAACCATTGTTGGAAATAAAGGTTTCCTATTTTTTTTCTTTCGTTGTCATTTAGTATTTCAATAGATTGAGATTCGTTTGATAAGTCAATCATATACCAAATCACTTCATCCTTTATGTCAAACTTTTTATCATCATTAGTGTCTCGCAAAGTTTGGAATATTATTTTGTTCGTATTTGGTACTATTTGATATTCTGTTAAATGCTCATTTTTTGGACTGAGTTTTCTGAAATTTTCTCCATCAATATCCGAAATAAAAAGTTGTATTGGGTCTGAATAAGTTAATTTATTGTCTAAATCAAAATCGGTGTCTCCAATTTCATATAGAATGCTTCTTTTTAATATCTTTCCAACTTTCGTAAGGTTTGTTCTAAAATCGGAAATTCGAGTTTTTTTTTCTGTCAATAATTTGGTTTTTCCAGTTTTTACATCATAAAATAGGAGATTCCAATATCGAGGATAACTATCTGCGGAGTATGAAACTTTTTTGTATCTTCTTCCTCCACGAGCCTTCTGAGTTGAAATTGGAAGAATAGCCTTTTCCAAACTATCAATAAAAACAACTCTAGAATATTCAAAATTGTATTCATCAAGTACAGAATCAATCTGTTTTTGAGTTAAATTTTTATTTTCAACTATTTGAATTCTATCTTGTCTTTTGTTACATGAAAAAATCAATGTTGTCAATAATATAATTAGGATTTGTTTCATAATAAAGAATTGCTTTTTATGTGAATGATTCTCTAAAAATACGAGCAAAAATTTAAATTTAGAGAATTTTAGAAAGATTTATGATTTGTACCTTGGTTTTCGTGTAGAGAGATATACTCCTGTAAAAATTAAAATAGCAGCTCCTATTCGTAAAACGGTTAATTTATCTGCTCCTACTAAAACGGCAAAAAGCGTAGCAATTACCGGTTGCAAATAAATAAAAGCACCAATTGTAGAAGGACGTAAATGTTTTAGCGCAAAGATATTAAACAAATAGGTAAAGTAGGTCGTTCCTATTACAACAAAAGCCAGTTGTCCTACTATGTTTAAAGGGAGTTCTTGCCAAGCAACTTGTGTAAATTGTGAAATTCCTACCGGAAGATTTATAAGCGTAGCAAAAAGAAAAAACCACTTCATTAAAGTAACCGAGCTGTATTTTGAAGTTAACGGTTTTACCACAATAAGATACACCGAATAGCTAACGGCATTTACGATAAAAAATACATTTCCCAACGGAATGTTGGGTGCATTGGGTTGTGTTTTAATCCCAAAAATTATTAATACCAATGCACCGATTAATCCCAAACCAATACCAACCGATTTTAGAAGGGTAATTTTTTCTTTTAAAAACAATGCCGATAAAATTAATAACAAAACCGGAACCAGAGTAATAACCACCGAGCTGTTAATGGGAGTAGAAAGACTTAATCCTTTAAAAAAGGCAAGCATGTTAAGTGCCATCCCGAAAAAAGCACAAGTAAGGATTCGACCCCAATCTCGGGTTTCAATTTTTTCTCTCGGAAGAAAAAGTGAAGTTATCCAAAATAATATTCCGGCAACGCTTACTCTTAATAATATAAATCCGTAAGGTTTAATAACTTGCGGCATAAGGTCTTTAGCAATAGTATGATTTACACCATAAATTGCAGCAGCACCGGTTGCAGCCAAAAGTGCAAAAG
>JALWYP010000106.1 GCA_026992695.1 Flavobacteriaceae bacterium | reverse complement strand
GATAAATTACTCTTGTTTTTATCAAAAATTGTAGCTTTGTTATTTAATTTTTAACCCAATAAAAATGAATACAGACTCTTTTGCTCTTAGACATATAGGACCTCGAAAAAAAGACCTTCCAATGATGCTTCAAACCATTGGAGTAGAATCATTAGACCAACTTATACAACAAACTATTCCGGATGATATTAAGTTAAATCATTCTCTCGATTTACCTCCGGCTATGACAGAGCAAGAATACCTGGAGCACATTCATTCATTATCTTTAAAAAACAAACAGTATAAAACGTATATTGGGTTAGGATACCACCAAGCTGTTTTACCTCCGGTAATTCAACGTAATATTTTAGAAAATCCGGGTTGGTACACCGCTTACACGCCGTATCAAGCCGAAATTGCTCAAGGACGACTCGAAGCCTTGCTTAATTTTCAAACCGTGGTAAGCGACCTAACCGGAATGGAGCTTGCCAATGCCTCACTACTCGATGAAGCAACTGCAGCAGCCGAAGCTATGATTATGCTCTTTAATAGTAGAGAAAGAGCTCAAAAAAAGGAAGGTGTAAACAAGTTTTTTGTTTCTGAAGAAGTATTACCACAGACCCTTGCTGTATTGCAAACCCGTGCTACACCTTTAGGAATTGAATTGGTTGTAGGAAATCACACCCAATTTGATTTTTCATCTCAATACTATGGAGCCCTCCTTCAATATCCCGCAAGTTCAGGTAAAATTTATGATTATTCTTCCTTTGTGCAGCAAGCACATCAAGCACAAATAAAAGTTGCCGTTGCAGCAGATATTTTGAGTTTAGTACTATTAGAAGCTCCCGGAAAATGGGATGCGGATGTCGTGGTAGGAAGCACTCAACGTTTCGGAATTCCTTTAGGTTACGGAGGTCCACACGCCGCCTACTTTGCAACCCGTGAAGATTATAAAAGACACATTCCCGGACGCATCATAGGAGTAACTAAAGATGTAGATGGCAATTCGGCATTGCGAATGGCTTTACAAACCCGAGAGCAACATATTAAACGCGACAAGGCAACTTCTAACATTTGTACCGCACAAGTTTTATTGGCTGTAATGGCAGGAATGTATGCAGTTTATCACGGACCGGACGGATTGCGATACATTGCCAATAAAGTGCATCAAAGTACCGTAACATTGGCTTCCGAAATTAAAAAATTAGGTTATCAATTGGTACATGAATCTTTTTTTGATACCCTTCAAATAAAAGCCGATGTTTCAGATATTAAACCCATCGCAGAGAAACACAATATAAATTTTTACTACCCAAATAAAGAAACCGTACAACTTTCGTTAAACGAAACCACCACTCTTTCCGATTTAAATAACGTTATTGCTGTTTTTGCTGAAGCAGTAAATCAACAACCTGAAAAAGTTAACGGGTTGTTAGATAATTCGCATATTCCGGAGGAATTAAAACGAAAATCCGAGTTTATGACGTATGATGTTTTTAATTCGTATCACAGCGAAACCGAAATGATGCGTTATATTAAAAAACTGGAGCGTAAAGATTTATCCTTAAACCATTCTATGATTTCGTTAGGGTCTTGTACTATGAAACTCAATGCTGCTTCCGAAATGCTTCCGTTAAGTAATCCCAATTGGGGAAACATTCATC
Organism: Flavobacteriaceae bacterium; assembly: GCA_026992695.1. Classification (GTDB taxonomy): domain Bacteria; phylum Bacteroidota; class Bacteroidia; order Flavobacteriales; family Flavobacteriaceae; genus Marifrigoribacter. Next base: position 6,033 of record JALWYP010000106.1, on the reverse strand, counting down.
CGTTTGTACCGGCAGAGCAAGCTAAAGGATATCATGAAGTGTTAACCGCTTTAGAAAAACAACTTAGTATTATCACCGGATTTGCAGCTACATCCTTACAGCCTAATTCCGGGGCACAAGGTGAATATACCGGATTAATGGTAATTAGAGCCTATCACGAGTCCAGAGGCGAAGCGCACAGAAACGTATGTATTATTCCGTCTTCGGCACACGGAACCAATCCCGCAAGCGCCGTTATGGCAGGGATGAAAGTAATTGTAACCAAAGCCACTCCCGAAGGTAACATAGATGTAGAAGACCTTCGTCAAAAAGCCAAAGAGCACAAAGAAAACCTCGCTGCTTTAATGGTAACGTATCCATCTACCCACGGTGTGTACGAATCGGCAATAAAAAAAATAACCGATATAATACATCAAAATGGCGGGCAAGTTTATATGGACGGAGCCAATATGAATGCCCAAGTTGGGTTAACCAATCCCGCTACCATTGGTGCCGATGTGTGCCATCTTAATTTGCATAAAACATTTGCCATTCCGCACGGAGGCGGAGGACCCGGAGTTGGACCCATTTGCGTAGCAGAACAATTAGTGCCTTTTTTACCGTCCAATCCCATTGTACAAACAGGTGGTAAAAAAGCCATTCCTGCGGTTTCGGCAGCACCTTTTGGCAGCGCATTGGTTTGTTTAATTTCGTATGGATACATCTGTATGTTAGGAGCTGAAGGAGTAACGAAAGCAACTAAATACGCAATACTAAACGCCAACTATTTAAAAGAAAAACTACACGGTTCTTTTGAGGTGTTGTACTCCGGCGAAAACGGAAGATGTGCACACGAAATGATTGTAGATTGCCGTTCCTTTAAAGAAAACGGAATAGAAGTTTTAGATATTGCAAAAAGATTGATGGATTACGGATATCACGCACCAACTGTATCGTTTCCCGTTGCTGGAACCTTAATGATTGAACCAACCGAAAGTGAAAGTAAAGAAGAACTGGACCGATTCTGTGATGCAATGATTTCGATAAGAAAAGAAATTGAAAATGCTGCAAAAGAAGATACCAATAATGTATTAAAAAATGCACCACATACCCAACAGATGGTAACAAATGATGAATGGAATTTACCTTATAGTAGAAAAAAAGCTGCTTTTCCGTTACCGTACTTGTATGAAAATAAATTTTGGGCTTCGGTTCGAAGGGTAGACGATGCCTATGGAGATCGAAATTTAATGTGTACATGCGAACCTTTAGAACACTATGCTGAAGCCTAATTTTTTAAATAAAATAAAAATAGCACGTTAAGTTTTTTATATTTGTAAACCTACAACATAAATCAATGAAAGAATTACTCGCCAAGTACGAAAACAAACCACCCGAAATAGTTTTTAACTGGAAAGATCCCGAAACCGAAGCTGAAGGATGGGTAGTCATTAATTCTCTTAGAGGAGGTGCAGCAGGAGGAGGAACCCGAATGAGAAAAGGACTGGATATGAACGAGGTGCTCTCACTTGCCAAAACAATGGAGGTGAAATTTACCGTTTCCGGACCGGCAATTGGAGGTGCAAAATCAGGAATCAATTTTGATCCGGCAGATCCTCGTAAAAAAGGCGTGTTAGAAAGATGGTACAAAGCAGTTGCACCGTTATTAAAATATTATTACGGTACAGGTGGCGACTTAAATGTAGATGAAATTCACGAAGTAATCCCCATTACCGAACAAAGTGGCGTTTGGCACCCCCAAGAAGGTGTATTTAACGGGCATTTTTCTCCTACCGAAGCAGATAAAATTAATCGGATTGGTCAATTAAGGCAAGGCGTAATCAAAGTAATTGAAAATCCGGCATATTCGCCTGATATTTCTCATAAATATACCGTTGCCGATATGATTACAGGTTATGGTGTAGCCATTGCTGTAAAACATTATTATGATGTTTATGGAGGCGATTTAAAAGGAAAAAGAGCAGTAGTACAAGGTTTTGGAAATGTTGGATCTTCTGCAGCGTACTATTTATCACAAATGGGAGCAAAAATTGTAGGAATTATTGATAGAGTAGGTGGTGTAATCAATGAAGAAGGCTTTTCGTTTGAAGAAATAAAAGAATTTTTTGAAAAGAAAAAAGGAAATACACTTATTGCCGATAAATTAATTCCGTTTGATGAAATGAATCAACGGGTATGGCAACTTCCAACCGAAATATTTGCACCTTGTGCCGCATCAAGACTTATTACTCAAGATCAAATTTCAACCTTGATAAATACCGGATTAGAGGTTATTAGTTGTGGTGCAAATGTGCCATTTGCAGATAAAGAAATATTCTTTGGTTCTATTATGGAATACACCGATGAACGAGTAAGTCTTATCCCCGATTTTATCAGCAATTGCGGGATGGCACGTGTATTTGCCTATTTTATGGAACGCAAAGTGCAAATGACCGACGAAGCCATTTTTAATGACACATCATTGACCATTAAAAAAGCTTTAGAAAACACCTATAATCATCATCGATCTAAAACCAATATAAGTAAAACGGCTTTTGAAATAGCTCTTTCCCAATTAATTTAAAAAATCAAAAATATTTATGGAAGCAATTATCATTTTAATCTTCATTTTAGGGTATTTAGCAATCACTTTAGAACATCCGCTAAAACTAGACAAAACAGTTCCGGCATTAATAATGGCTGCACTAATATGGGCTTTATTAGCTGTTGGATTTAAAAACGGATGGTTTAGTGTAATCGATAGTCATGAAAGTGTTTTTAATTTTCTTACAGGGGGAGAAAAAGCAGAACATGGGTTCGATAATACATTGCTTCATCATTTGGGAAAAACAGCAGAAATACTCATTTTCCTTATTGGAGCTATGACCATTGTTGAAATAATTGATTTGCACAGAGGTTTTGAGATATTAAAAGGAGCCGTAAAAACAAAAAGCAAACGAAAACTGCTTTGGATAATAGGAATTATCGCTTTTTTTCTTTCAGCAGTTATTGATAATCTTACAGCAACTATTGTTTTAGTTACTTTATTACGAAAATTAATCCATAAAAGAGAAGACCGTTTATGGTATGTAGCTTTAGTAGTAATAGCGGCCAATGCTGGAGGAGCTTGGTCTCCCATTGGAGATGTTACAACTACGATGCTTTGGATAGCCAAAAATGTAACCGCATCAGGGTTAATAGAATTTGTAGTACTTCCTTCAATACTTTGCTTTGCATTACCATTTTTTATCGCCAGTTATATGAAACCCTTTAAAGGGACTATTGAAGTAAACTCAAAAGAAGATGTAGTTGCCGAAAAATTATTAAGTAGTAAAACCATGCTCTTTCTTGGTTTAGGGATGATAGTTTCAGTACCCGTTTTTAAAACCGTTACCCATTTACCCCCGTATGTAGGAATGATGTTGGCATTAGGTGTAGTATGGTTGGTTTCAGAGTACATTCATCCTGAAGAAGATTTTTCGTCAGAAAGAAAACATTTATATTCTGCACATAAAGCACTATCCCGTATAGAAATTTCAAGCATTTTATTCTTCTTAGGAATACTAATGGCAGTAGCCGGACTAGAATCATTGGTGTACGGTACTATAAACGGAACAGAGATGGGTACTTTACGATACCTGGCTGAAGTTTTACAACAAGCCATTCCTAACCAAGATATCGTAGTAATTTTCTTAGGAATTCTCTCTGCAGTAATAGATAATGTACCACTGGTTGCCGCTTCTATGGGTATGTATGATGCACCCACCGATGCTGTATTATGGCATTTTATTGCCTACTCTGCCGGAACAGGAGGAAGTATGTTAATAATTGGATCTGCAGCAGGTGTTGCAGCAATGGGTATGGAAAAAATAGATTTTATTTGGTACCTAAAAAAAATAACATGGCTTGCATTTCTTGGTTTCATTGCCGGCGCAGGTCTCTTTTTGTTTATAGAAAGAGTGCTATTTCATCATGCATAACAATTTATTTTTTTAAACACCGTTATTCATACTAAACAAATTTCTACTATGCTTAACCTATTTATTCAGGAAGGGGTAAATACAGCCCAAGATTTAGACCCTGAAGTACAAGAAAAAACGCTATCTGTTATGGAACTCCTCTTTAGCGGAGGACTTGCCGGACAAATAATTATAGGAGTACTCTTTATCCTTCTCTTTGTGGCTCTTTATATTTATTTCGAACGGCTTTTTGCTATAAAAGCGGCAACCGGAGTCGATAAAAATTTTATGAATCAAATCAGAGAACACATTGCCAGCGGAAATCTCCAAGCAGCAAAAGTACTTTGTGCTCAAAAAAACACACCCGTTGCACGTCTTACCGAAATAGGCATTTCACGTATCGGAAGCCCTTTAGAAGATATTAATACCGCAATCGAAAATGCCGGAAGACTTGAAGTATATAACCTCGAAAAAAACGTAAGTGTACTGGCAACTATTGCCGGTGCTGCACCTATGATAGGATTCTTAGGAACCGTAATAGGAATGGTTTTAGCATTTCACCAACTGGCAACCAGTAGCGGACAAGCAGAAATGGGAAGCCTTGCCGAAGGAATTTATACCGCAATGACCACAACCGTTGCCGGACTTATTGTAGGAATTATTGCTTATATGGGATACAACCATTTGGTCGTAAAAACCGATAAAGTAGTACACCAAATGGAAGCAACCGCAGTAGATTTTCTAGACCTGTTAAACGAACCCGCTTAATATGAATTTGAGAGGACGAAATAAAGTAAGTGCCGAGTTTAGCATGAGTTCCATGACAGATATCGTATTTCTGTTACTGGTTTTCTTCTTGCTTACTTCTCCGGCGATCACACCCGATGCTCTCGATCTTATTTTACCCAAGGCAAAAGGAAAAAGCACCAATCAACAAAAAGCATCGGTGAGTATTACCAAAGACGGAGCCTTTTACGTAAATAAAGAACGAGTGAGCGAGTACAGTATCGAAACCGAACTCAAAAAAATATTAGCAAACCAAGACAAACCCACCATTATTCTTAGAGCCGAAGAAGGCGTACCCATAGAAGATGCCGTGAAAGTCATGGATATTGCCAATAAAAATAATTATAAAATAGTTTTAGCTGTACGACCTAATTAATTTTTGGGCGTTCCCCAGACGCTTACGGTCTGGGGCGGGCTTTCACTACTACATGGTAGTTTAGTTCAATCCCTAACGCAAATACAAATGAGCCTCTTAGACACCAAATACAAACGAAAAAGTATGAAAATAACCGTAACCATTAACGTGTTATTAATACTCTTACTATTCTTAGTTGGCTTTACTTATTTAGACCCACCTCCGGAGAACGGAATTGCTGTAAATTTTGGAACTATGGATACCGGAACGGGAAACAAGCAACCTCGAGAGGAAGTAAAAACCGCACCAAAACAAACTAAAACTACCCCGCAAACCACAACAAAAACCCAAATTAAAGAAGAGGTAGTAACTCAAAATAACGAAGACGCTCCGGTAATTAAAAAAGAAAAGAAAAAAGAAGTTTCTAAAACAGAAACTAAAAAAGAGGAAAAACCTAAAAAAGAAGAAAAACAACCCGATCCCAAACCCAATAAATCTACTACAGATGCTTTAAATAGTATTTTAAACGGATCCAAAAATGACGGAACAGCAAAAGAAGGTGAAGGAAACGATAAAACCGGAGGTGATAAAGGCGACCCTAACGGCGACCCCAATGCAAAAAGCTATTACGGAACAGGGAAAGGATTAGACGGTGACTGGAATTACTTATTAGGTGGAAGAAAAGCTCTAAGCAAAAAGAAATTTATACAAGAATGTAACGAAGCAGGAACCGTTGTGGTAAGCATAGAAGTAAATAGAGAGGGTAAAGTAATTAATGCTACACCTGGTGTTAAAGGAACAACCAATAATTCTAAATGCCTTTTAGGTCCTGCAAAAAGAGCAGCACTAGCTACAAAATTCAATAAAGACCCCAACGCACCTGCCAAGCAAATAGGAAAGATAATTTATAAGTTTAGTTTGTCAAACTAAGTTTTCATATATTTTTTTACCTTT
>JALWYP010000105.1 GCA_026992695.1 Flavobacteriaceae bacterium | reverse complement strand
TGGTGCTCAAGGTGGAAGTTTGGAAGCGGTTTGTAAATACGGATTGACTAAGAATATAGGACTTTTAGTAAATTCATCTCGCGGAATTATTTATGCTTCAAGCGAAAAAGATTTTGCTAAGGCAGCGGCTGAGGAAGCAGAAAAATTACAGTTTCAAATGAAAACTATTTTAGATGGAACTAACCGACCAACTTAACCGAAAGATAGTTTTAAGAAGCGCGCCAAAAAGAATTGTTTCTTTAGTACCTTCTCAAACCGAACTCTTGGTTGATTTAGGGTTAGAAAATGCTTTGGTAGGAATTACCAAGTTTTGTGTTCATCCTAGTTTTTTACGAGAAACCAAAACAATTGTAGGAGGAACCAAAAAGGTAAATTATGCTAAAATAATTCAGCTTCGTCCTGATATCATTATTTGCAACAAAGAAGAGAATACCAAAGAAATGGTTATTGAGTTGGAAAAAATAGCACCGGTTTGGGTGAGTAATATTTTTACTATTGATGATAACCTTAAAATGATTGAACAATTGGGACAACTGTTTGATAAAGAGAAAAAGGCATGGCAAATCATTTCAACAATTCAAGCAGAAAGAGATAAATTTTTAAAAGATGTATGCAAAAGACCGGTTAAAAAAGCGGCCTATCTTATTTGGAAAAATCCTTATCTTCTTGCCGGAAAAAATACATTTATCAATGAATTACTTAGCTTAAACCGGTTTGAAAACATCATTTCTCAACCCACTTCTCGTTATCCTGAAACCACTATTAAACAGTTGCAAGAAGCCGATGTAATTTTACTTTCAACAGAGCCCTATCCGTTTAAACAAAAAGATGTTGTAGAACTCATCCAAATTACCAAAAGAAAAGTAGTATTAGTTAACGGCGAATTTTTTAGTTGGTATGGCTCAAGATTAATAAAAGCTTTTGAGTATTTTAAAACTATTTATTAATCCTGCAATGCAAAAACCTGTTTTAATAAATTGGTAGTACGCGAAGAAATTTTAGTTCTAATATTTTTTTCCTCCACAGAAATCATGGTGTAAACGCCTTTTAAAGCTTGGTTCGTTACATAATCTGTTAAATCTGGGTTTACCTTGTTTACAAATGGTATGGTGTTGTATTTGTTAATAATATTTTCCCATATTTTATCAGCACCTACTTTGTTAAACGAATTTTTAATCACCGGATTAAATTTGGTGTACAAAGCTTGGTTGGTTTTATTTTGTAAGTACATTGTAGCAGCATTATCGCTACCCAGAAGGATATTTTTTGCATCGGTAAAAGTAATACCTTTAACAGCATCTACAAAAATGGGAGTCGCCTCTTTAACCGCATCTTCTGCAGCGCGATTAAGTACTTTTAAACCCTCGTCTGCAAGATTTCCTAATCCGATATCACGTAGTGTTCTATCTACCTTTTGAAGCTCTTGTGGCAATAAGATTTTTACCAATTGATTTTTATAAAAACCGTCTCTTTGTGTAAGTTTTGTTACTTGTTTGTTTATCCCAAAATCTAAAGCTTGTCGCAATCCTCCTGCAATATTAATTGTATTTGTGCCGTTTCCACCGGGAAGCGTGTTAACCACATCTTGCAACTCGGTACAAGAAAATAATGTGATAAGTAAAGCGAGAACATAAAATTTTTGTAGTTTCATAATAGTAATTTTTTACTTTCTTCAAAGATAACAATTTTATTTCCCATAAAAAAAGCCCTCTATTTATAGAAGGCTTATTAAATATAATTTAAATCTCTTATTTAAGAACCTTTACAGTTTTTGAAGCGTTTCCAATAGTTACTTTTACTAAATAAGCGCCACTGGTTAGGCTACTCATATCTATACTTGGAGATACTTTAGCGGGGTTCTCTTGTAAAACAATTTTTCCTAAAATGTCATAAACAACTACAGAATCTATATTTGTTGCAGATTTAATGTTTAATACATTTTGTACAGGATTAGGATATATGCTAAACACCTCTGAATTAAAGTCTTCCATGCCTAAAGGGTTTTGGTCAAATCTAACATCATCAATATAATATCTGTTACTTTTTTATTTACTTTATCCAAAACCATCTCTACCTTTTCATTTTTTTTTTCCAATTTTACACGGAGCATCTTGCCATTTTATTTTGACCCCATTTTTTAGAGTATCTATTTTCTTTTCGGGTTTATAATAACCATTTTCATCATGTAATTTTTTAGCTATTTGTTCTTCGTAATTTTCTTTATACAGATAGTCACCATGAGTG
>JALWYP010000104.1 GCA_026992695.1 Flavobacteriaceae bacterium | reverse complement strand
AAAACGAGCTAAGTTTAAGCAAAATAGATGAAAATGGCGTATCGGGTTGTGATGAAGAGTGCTTAGCGGTTTATACAAAAATAGTAGAACAATAATACAAACCTCACAGGTTTCAATAGTTTTACCCCTATTATTGTAATTAGACCTACTAGGTTTTCCGCCATAGGCGGACAAGTAAAAACCTAGTAGGTCTTATAATCAAAAAGGTTAGTTCTCACGATTAATCTAACACCCAACGTATTCCTAACGAAAGGTTGTGCACCTCAACAGGATTGTTTTTAAACAATGGGTTTAAATCATATTTTGCATACAAAGCCATATCTTTCCAACCTATATAACCGCTAAGTCCATAGATAAAATCATTGGTATTGAAGGAAGATTTTATTTTTTCGTTAATGGTTTCGCCGTCTAATTTATAACTTAATTTTTGGCGCGTACTAAGATTAAATCCTGCATATCCTCCTAATCCCACTTTAATTTTGTTATAAGTATGGTATCTAATGTAATTTTCTTTTTCAACTTTTGTAGAGGGACCCAACTCAAAATGTACCGGAAAAACAAGATTATCTACTCTAAATTTAGATTTTTTTAAATTTTGAGGATGTGTTTGTAATGCGGTTTGGTCTCCGGTATCTACAAAAAATCTATTGTCGGTAGGTTTTAGACCGTTAAACTGAAACGAAAACCCGTAATTTACTCGCAACCAATTCGTGTTTTTAAACACACGGGTTTCCCATTCCCAGCCCATTTCAAAAAAACGGCTACCACCCAATTTAAAATCACTGTTTCCCAGCGTCGCACCGTCTCCTATCACATTGTTAATTCCAAAAGCCAGAACAGGGTTGTTATACGTACGAATGTCGTATTTTTTTTGTTTTTCTTTTGTTTTATACTTTACAGTTTCACCTTCACTAAATATACCTATGATTAGTGACTTTCTGCCAATAGTTAATGTGTCGTTTCCATTGCGTTTTAAGAGTTCAATTTTATTATCAACAATAGCTAATTTATTTTCGATGTTTAGGGCGCGTTTTTGTGCTGCTTCTTGTTTTAATTTATCGGCTTCTTCCGGTGTAATTACATTTTCTTCAAGTTGTTGATTGATGCGCTCTACTTCTTTTTTTAAGGCATCTTTTTCTTCCGCTACAATAGTTTCTTTAGATTGTTGCAGGTGCTCAATTTTTGTTTGTGTTTTGTCGTTTTGTGCTTGTACCGTTGTTATGGTGATGAGCCATAAGGTTACCGCTACAGTGTACATTACTGTTTTCATATTGATTTAATTTAAAGCCTGCTTTTTTAAAAAACAAGCGGATTAATGAATGAATTTATTCTTACTAAAATTGTATGTTAGTCAAACAAAATGTTATATAACACTAATTATTTTTATTTGAAACAGCTCCTTTTACATATTCAAATCCTTCGCCCAAGGCTAAAAAAACTTTGTCTTTAAAACTGTTATACATATCAAACTCTACATCTGCTAATAATTGATTTGCATCTATTTTTTTTGATTTAATTATTTTTTGAAGTTGTATCTCACGTTGTGCATTTTTTAAAAGTGAATCTATCTCTGCCATTGTTACATTTTTATTCTTGGCTTTTAGTGCTTCAATTTGAGCAACTACTTGATTTACTTTTTTGTTGATTACGTTATCTTTTTTGGTAGTAGTAATTGCAACCAACTGTTTTTTGCTATCCTTTTGTTCTTCGTTAGGGATTATAACAGTTGCCAAATGGGTTGTTTCTTGTTTCTTAGCTGTATTAAAATGTGTTTCTTTTTTGTTTAAACTGTGTTTTTTCTTGGTCGCATTTTTAGAAGTTTGGCTTAATTTAATATTAGAAGGTACCTTTTCTTCTTTTAACTGTATCTCTTTTTTAACGTCTATCTTGTTGTTATTTTCTTTGTTGTTTTTCTTGTTGTTTTCTTTTTTAGTAGGGTTTACAACTACAATAGGATTTTTATTCGGGTTTACAGAATTTTCATTAAAAACTAATGAGGCTACCACTAACATAGCCACGAGTGTGGCAGCAATAGCGTACCAAAAAAACATCGGTTTTTTATTTTTTGGCTGCGCATCCAGTTTATCGGAAAGTTTACTCCACGCATTTTTAGACGGAGTAATCTCGCGTTCTTGTAGTTTTTGGCGGATGTTATCTTCAAAGTTTAGCGGTTCCATAATGTGTGTTATTTTGTTTATTAATCATTTTTTGAAGCATTTTTCGTGCTTTAAAAAGTTGTGATTTTGAAGTGCTTTCAGAAATTTTAAGCAACTCGGCTATTTCGCTGTGTTTATATCCTTCAACAACATACATAATAAAAACTGTTTTGTATCCTGCCGGAAGGGTATCTATCAATTTTTGAATTTCTTCTTCTTCAAACTGTGTTTCGATATAAGAAACGTATTCTGAAGAATTTTCAATTTGCGTATGATTATCAAATTCTAATTTCTTTTTCTTTCTTAAATAAGAAATGGATTCGTTTACCATTATTCTTCGTATCCACCCTTCAAAGCTTCCTTGAAATGAAAAGGATGATAAGTGAGTAAACACTTTTAAAAATCCGGTTAACATCACCTCTTCGGCTTGGTCTATATTTTTTACATATTGTCTGCAAACGCTTAGCATTTTTGGTGCGAAAAGTTCAAATAATTGGTGTTGGGCTTTTCGGTTTCCTTTTTCAGCTTTTTTAATAAGCGACGAATAGTTTTTATGTAACGAGATAAGTTTCAAATCGGCTTTATTTATTTGCTTCTATTTTAATAGACGTGAATTTGCGAAAAAAGGTTGCCTGAAATAAAAAAAACCTACTAAATCTTTTCAGACTTAGTAGGTTTTAAATTCAAATTATAAATTTTATTAGTTTGAGTTAATAACGATTTCATCAAACTCATAGGTTCCGTCAAAGTCGGGATCGCCACTTCCCGTATATTTTAGAGCGATGTAACCGGTTCCGGTAATGCAGTCTAGACTTACGTTACCCGAATCGAACCAATCGCCATAAAAATCGGAATCTTGTACGATATATGCTGCCGGAACCAAATCCCATGTTGCGTTGGTAATGTTAGCAGGATTTCCGTCCCAATCGCTTGAGAATAATAATTCTAACGTGCTTCCGTCTGAAAAACTATTGGATGTTTTAAAGTTAAGAGTTTCGCCGTCTTGTGTATCAAAATTAAATTGTGGGGTTATTAACCAAGCTATCGTTTCGTCATCTCCTGATTGGTAAGAGCCAATAGATGCAGATATACCTAACGAAGCATTTGTGCTAGTACTAAAGAAAGCTCTCCAATCTCTTGTTCCTGCTTCAATGTAGTTAGTCCATCCGTTACCGCTGATTGATTGTCCGTCTGTTTGGTCTTCAAAAAAGTCTTCAAACAATACGTTACTTCCGGTAGAATTTGCCAATCCGCAATCTACTTCAGATGGATCGCAACGGTTGGTGTCATCAAAATTAATATCGTTAGGAGTGTTTACTACTATGTTAAAAGTGTCTCCAAAAAAGTTTTTAGTTAAAATTGCATTCATAGAACCCTTTCCGCTAGGTAATGTTACGGCTTTAAAATCTGCAAACGTACTGGTACTAAAAGTAGTTGTAAGTCCGGTTGCGCAACTTTCTAAAATACGTTCTCCATCAAAATTATCAGTTTCTTCGGCTGAAAAGGTTTTTCCTAATTCATCTCTAAAAAACTGCATATCGTTTAATTGAATAAACAAATTGGTTTTATCATCGGTAAAATCTGCAATTCCCATAGGCAATGGTGTAATTTCGGCAACGGTTACATCGCGTTTTAAGTAGTCGGTCATTTGAGCTTCTCCTATTTGATCTACTTGATTTCCGTTTCTAATTCCTAGAGCTAATACACCACTATCGTAACCAACTGTTAATCCTTGTAATTGTATGTGAACTTCTCTTCCAAATTCGTAAGTAATAAATAAAGGATTTACATTAACTAACACTTTTACACCGGTTGTTGGATTAGCCGGTGCATCTTGAAGGATGATTTCTTCATAAAAATTACCAAATTCATCGTTTGAAATCACATACCCTGTTGTGTAGTAATCTTCTTCAATGGTTAGTAGGTCATTGCCGTTATTTGTTTGTTCGGTAACCAAAAGTTGCTTTAATGCATCCATTGTAATTTCGGTTCCGTGAAGTTCGGGTGCCTCAACATTTAATTGCGGCGTATTAAAATCGTCATCTTGAACACATGAAACTGCCATTGCAGTGGCAAATATCAAGATGAATAGTTTATAAATTTTTAAATTTTTCATTTTTAATAGTGTTTATATTGTTAAAATCGTAAGTAAACATTTAGGTAATATGTGGTGCCGTTTCCGTAGAAATAGCGATTTCCAAACAAGGGTCCGTTTTTACGGTTTTGTTCTTCTACTTGTTGTCTGTAGTTGGCTCTACGTGAGTCTTCAAAACCTCCGGTTTTGTATTTTTGATTTAATACATTATTAATTGTGGCAAAAAATCCTACGTAGTATTTTTTTATTTTCCAAGATTTACCACCAACCACATTTACTAAAGCATAGTCGTCAAATTTTTCTTGTTTTAATAATTGTCTTGCTACTTCTTCGCTATAATCATTGTAAGGTAAGCCGTCTGTATCTGTATAAAAGTCGGATGTACGACGAAGGTTACTAATATCTGAATAAGCATTTGAGTAATAGTTTCCGGTTACACCTACCCACCAAAAGTCTGGTGCGCGATATTCAAAACCTATTTGGTAGGCTCTTTCGGGACCACCTGCTACGTGAACATTTTTTAAAGATACTTCTCTAAGTCCTCTTGAAGAAATATCGTTTCCTTCTACCCCAAAATCATCGCTGGAATAGTATAGCAACGGATTATTGGTATAAAGATATTGTCCTACCGATGCAGCTGCTTTTAATTTGATGGTTGTTGTTACTTGTGCTTCAATTCCCATTTCTACACCTACGTTTCGCTTGTCTATTCCGGTAACGATTTCTTGTACAAAGGCATTGTTATCGTCTGTACCTAGAGCGTTTTGTGTAAAAAAGAAACCAATATCGGTTGCGTCTTTAAAGCCGGTGTAAAAACCGGTTAACCTAGCTTTTACTATGGGTGAACGATAAATATAACTTATATCTACGTTTTGTATTTTTTCTTCAGATAGCCCTACAACAAAGTCGTTGTTTTGTCTTGCATTTGCAAAACTATTACGAATGGTCGGCGCTTTGGTAAAATATCCAGTATTTACATCTATTAAATGTCTTCCGGTAATTTTAAAAGTAGCACCTCCTTTTATTCCGTAGGTAGAAAAAGTTTTCTTTTCGCTATCGCCTAGAGAGCGATTACCGGGAAAATACCCATTTTCAAACAATCCGGTACGTTGGTAAGATGTTTGACCAAAATTAGCTCCAATAAAATAATCTACCATGGTGCTTTTAAATTGGGCTTGTGCAAAAGCTGAAAGAACATTTGCATTTACTTTGTAATTATATTTATACCTGTCTCCTTCACCTACAACTGCATTTGGATTTTGTAAATCACTTGGCGTATTGTTGTCTGAAAAATAATCTACGTCTAAATATCCATTACTTCCTAACAAATCTATTATTTCTGCATAATTTTCACTTTTCAGGCTTCTGTAATTTACAGCTGCATTAAGTTGAATATTATCTGTTAAACTGGTTGCAAAAATACTATTAAATGTAAGTTGGGTATCATCTACTTGATCATCTTGTAAAACATACTGTGCAAATCCTGAAGATGAATTTGCATTACCTTGATATAAAGAAGACCAATCTAGTTGTCCATCATTTATAAAATCTTGCTCTGCTATGTATGCTTGTTGATAATCATACGGTGTTGGGTTTGGATCTCGTAAGAAATAACTGGGTAATTTTTGATAGTAATTTCCTGCAGGATTACGATTGCTTCCGTAGTCTAGGCGGCTGTTTCCTATGCCTCCAAACTGGTAAGCAATATTTGTATTTAAGGTAGTTTTGTCGTTGATGTCCCAAAAATGATTCAACATAACTACCGGTTCTGAGATTTCTCTAATTCGGCTATTACGTTTTTCTCCGTCTTGGTAGCCCCAATTCGGGTTGTATTTTCTACCTTTAAGTCGATACACTTCTTCAGTTATAGCGGTTGATCTACCTCTTCGGTTTGGTGTCCAGAAAGCTGTAAAGTTTAAGCTATGCGCATCGTTTAATTTTTTCTCTACAGCAGCAAAAAATGAATTGGCATTGTACGAGGTTCCATCAATATATCCTTCGGTTCCAAAACGTCTGGCAAGCAATACGCTGTATGCCCATCCTTCGGCATTAAGACCACTATTATAAGAACCCATAACTCTTCCGGTATAACTACGGTTTCCTATAGCATACGAAACACGCCCACCTTTGCGGTATTGTGAAGCCCGCATAATAATGTTTGTGGTTCCGGCAAGGTCACCAAAGGTGTATTCATTTGCTTTAAGTCCCATAGTAAATTCACGGTTTCGTTGAACATCATTTAGCCCTCCCCAATCGCTCCATTGCGGACGACCCGAAAATTGCTTGTTCATCTCAATACCGTTAATAAGTACTTTACCGTTGCCATTATCTAAACCTCGTGGTCTAAAGAACGTGGCGCTAAAGTCATAAGCTGCAGCATTTAAAAACACATCGCGCGAGGCTTGTAACAGCCCGGAAATACTAAATGCCGTACCTTCATCTTGATCCAATTCATTATCGGATAAGCTTATTGTACCTATTTCTGCCTCGATTTGGGTTAAATCCAATGCCAGAAGTATGGGGTCTAAGTTAATAGTTTTACCATTTTGAATGGTAATTTGAATTTTTTGAGCAACATACCCATCTTTATTAACTAATAATACTTGTTCGCCCTGCGGAAGGTTGTTTCCTGAAATAGAAAACACTCCTTTGGCATCGGTAACCGTACTAAAGTTAGAAGATTGAATACGAATTGCTACATCTTGAATGGGATCGCTAGAATTAGTATCCACCACTCTTCCCTTTACAATAGCTTCTTGAGCAAGCATCATAAAGCTACTCAAAAACACCACACAAAGGGTTAAAAAGATTTTTTTCATTCTGTAGTTTGTTGTTATAAATTAGTATACTATAAAATCTGCACAAAATTACATTTTTTTAATGGAAATATGTACATTTGGCGTAGGTTTTGCGATGCTTCTTTTTGACTATTTATTAACAATTTTTTATATGAACTATTTTTACGCTTTTCTCATCTTTTCAATTAGTATTATAACCCCTTCTTTTGGTCAACAAAAAAAAGAATACAAAGTCAATACGGTTGCCTTTTACAATCTTGAAAATTTATTTGACTATGAAGACGACCCATTAACCTTTGATGATGACCGTACGCCTGACGGAAAAGACCACTGGACGAAAGAAATTTATGAAGCCAAATTAAGAAACATGGCAAAAGTGATTTCTGAAATAGGTAAAGATGAAACAGGAACCGCTCCCACTATTATAGGTGTTTCTGAAATAGAAAATCGCAGGGTTTTGGAAGATTTAGTAAATCAAGAACCCTTGCTTCTTCAAGATTACGGAATTGTACAATTTGACTCTCCCGACAGACGTGGGATAGATGTGGCTTTACTCTATAAAAAACGTTTGTTTACTCCTACGGGATACAAAGCCTACCCTTTGCTTATTTATGATAATGAAGATAAATCGA
>JALWYP010000103.1:4431-7693 GCA_026992695.1 Flavobacteriaceae bacterium | reverse complement strand
CGGATTTATAGTAATCGTAGTAGGTGGTTTTTTAATAGGTTTTGGCGCACGTTATGCCGGCGGTTGTACTTCCGGACACGCTATTTCCGGTTTAGCAGACCTGCAAGTACCTTCACTGGTTGCCGTAGTAGGTTTCTTTGTAGGTGGATTGATAATGACTTGGCTTATCCTTCCTTATATTTTAAAAATCCCTTTTTAACTAACTAAAAAACTGATATTATGAAACTTTTTAAATATATGGCAGTCGGATTTGTTTTCGGATTTGGAATGTGGAAACTAGAAGCCATTTCTACCTTTAGAATTATTGAAATGTTCCACTTTCAATCTTTTCATATGTACGGAATTATTATTACCGGTGTAATAATAGGAATGATTATCACCCAACTTTTTAAAACCGGAAAAATTAAAACCAAAGACGGACAAATACACCAATTTAATCCAAAAGCACCCCAATGGTGGCGGTATATATTAGGCGGAATTATTTTCGGAATGGGTTGGGCGCTTACCGGTGTTTGCTCTGGGATGATGTTTGTTCTCTTAGGCTCGGGATACACTGTTTTTATTGTGTTTATCGCCGCTGCAATGTTAGGAACTTTTGCTTATGGTTATTTTAGAAAAGTATTACCACATTAATTTTTAAGGTGTTAAAGTTCTCTTAAACACTTAAAAGCATAGACCAAAAGACTGAAACCGGGCGTTATTATTTTAGCGGCTGGTTTTTTTTGTAAAGCAATTTTAGCGTACTTTTAAGCCAACTTTTTCAACTAACCAATTCTTGTAAAGGTTCAACCTAATAACCAAATTAATTAAAATGAAAGTATTCTCTCGTATTCTTGTTGCCTTAATGGTGTTTTTTGTATTTTCTTGTAAAGACAAAACCCCTTCGCAAACCGATAATTTATTCCAATTTAAGGAATATATTTCCTATAACACCTATGGAAACGTATCGGTGGTTTCTCCTATAAAAATTCAATTGGTGAAACCGTTAAAACAATTTGAAATAAATCAAGAAATTCCTTCCGAATATCTTAAAATAACACCTAAAATTTCGGGGAAATTACTCGTTGAAAATAGCAATACGCTAGTTTTTCAACCTTCTGAAAAATTACAACCCAATACCGAATATACCATTACTTTAAAATTGGATAAACTCTATGACGACCTTCCTAAAGAGTATAAAAAATATACTTTTAGTTTTAAAACAATAACCCCCGATTTTAAAGTTAATTTAGAAAATTTACAATCCTACACAAAACAATTGCAATATCTTACCGGAAGCATAAACCTTGCAGATGTAATCGATTTAAAAAAAGCGAAACAGCTTATAGAAGCTACACAAGAAACAAAAAATCTTCCCATTACTTGGGATTCGGTTACCGGTGACGCCAAGTTTTTCCGATTTAAAATAGATAGTATTAACAGAAAACAAGAAGATTCAAAAATAACCCTAAAATGGGACGGGTCTTCTATAGGAGCTTCAAGCAAAGGCGAAAATACACTCGTTATTCCCGGACAAAACAATTTTAAAATAATAACTATTAAAACCACAGTTGCGCCGCAAGCTTCGTTAGCTATTAATTTTTCAGACCCCTTAAAAGAAAACCAAAACTTTTCCGGCTTGGTTTCATTAGATAAAGCAACCGATTTACGATTTGAAGTGGAAGGAAATGTATTAAAAGTATATCCTTCAAGTCCTATTATTGGAAATGTAAAACTTCGTGTTTTTAATGGCATTAAAAACATAGAAAACAACAAACTTAAAAACGATTTTTCTGAACTTATTTCGTTTGAACAGCTTAAACCCGAAGTTATCCTTGTAAGTAAAGGTGTGATATTACCGGCTTCGGCAACTACTCCTTTCTATTTTAAAACTGTTAATCTAAACGCTGTAGATGTTCGGGTTATTAAAGTTTACCAAGATAATATGCTTCAGTTTTTGCAAGATGCCAATTTAAATAACACCAATTATTACGATCTTAAAAAAGTAGGAAGACGTATTGCTAAAAAAACCATTTCACTTAAAAACACAATGCCTAATGTGTGGCAAGCGCAAGCTATTAATCTTGCTAATTTTTTTAGTGCCGATCCCGGAGCTTTATATCAAATAGAAATTAGTTTTAAAAAAGAATATACAACCTACACTTGTAATGCAGCCCAAAACAATCAAGAAAACGAAGCCGATTATGAAGATGATTATTATGAAGAAGCACCCGAATCGCTTTCGTTAAATGAAGAAGAGCGCGAACAACAATATTGGGATAACGAACTATATAGATGGAGGCGATATACCTACAATTGGGAACAACGTGATAATCCGTGTCATCCTGCGTATTATAACGAAGATAGAATTATACGCGCTAACATCTTAGGTTCTAACCTTGGGTTTATTGTTAAAAAAGGGAGTAACAATTCCTATCACGCAGTAACTACAGACCTTATAACGGCAAAACCTGAAGCCGGTGTCGAAGTTAATTTTTACAACTACCAACAGCAACTCGTTGGTACAGCTACTTCAGACAGTAATGGGTTTGCTATTTTCGACAGTGATAAAACCATTGCTTTTGCCGTAGCTAAAAAAGGAACTAATTTTGCCTATGCCAAATTGAACGATGGCAATGCCTTATCGGTTAGTAACTTTGATGTTTCGGGCAAAAAACTGCAAAAAGGAATAAAAGGCTATATCTATACCGAGCGCGGTGTATACCGTCCCGGCGATACCATTCACCTTACTTTTGCTTTAAACGATAACACCAATAAATTACCCAAGGGGCATCCTGTAAAACTCTTGGTTACCGATGCTCGTGGGAAATTGGTACAAAAAACTGTTTATCATACCGGAAATAACGGAGGATTATCTAAAGAAGGATTCTTTTATTTTCCAATTCCCACACAAAAAGAAGCACCCACCGGAAACTGGTTGGCAACGTTACAAGTGGGAGGAGCAAAATTTTCCAAAACGTTAAAAGTAGCCACCATTAAGCCCAACCGGTTAAAAATAAAATTAGATTTCGATCAAAATGTGCTTACTACTTCAAAACCCGTATCCGGAAAAATCACTTCGTTATGGCTACACGGGGCACCGGCACGTAACTTAAAAGTTACCATGAATGCAACTCTTCGAAGCACGAATACCGCTTTTAAAAAATACCCGAATTTTCAGTTTAACGACCCAATTCGTTCGTTTGATAAAGTGGAAATTCCGATTTTAGACGGTAAATTAAACGAAGAAGGAGTACAATCTTTTTCAAAAAAAATAGAAGTC
>JALWYP010000103.1:0-4421 GCA_026992695.1 Flavobacteriaceae bacterium | reverse complement strand
GTGTACGAAGGAGGAGGCGATTTTTCAATGGATGTTTTTTCAAAAAACATAGCTCCTTTTACACATTTTGTAGGCTTGCAATCTCCCAAAACACAACGTTACGGTTCGTACGATACCGATGAAAATGTTGAGTTTCAGGTGGTAACGGTAAATCCCGAAGGAAAACCTTCCGGTAACAGAAAATTAGAAGTTAAAGTTTTTCAAATAGAATGGCGTTGGTGGTGGAGTCGTGGTTACGACAACTTATCTCGATACGAAAACGCGACCATTCATCGTCCGGTTAAAGCATTTACCGTTACAACCAATAGCAAAGGCAAAGCTAATTTCACCGTTACTATTCCGGATGAAGAAGGAGGCAGGTATTTAATTCGGGTTATCGACCCACAATCGGGTCATGCCACCGGACGCATTGCGTATTTTTATAAAAATTGGTGGAAAAGCCCTTCAGACGGAAATCCCGATAGTGCCAAAATGCTTGTTTTTTCTGCTGATAAAGAAAAATATAATGTAGGCGAAGAAGCAATTATTACCTTTCCTTCTTCAGGAGGAGGGCGTGCTTTACTAAGCATTGAAAACGGCACCGAAGTACTTTCTACCCAATGGATAGAAACCCAAAAAGGAGAAACAAAAGCAACGATACCACTTACCAAAGAAATGACACCCAACGTGTATGTAAATATTACTTTGTTACAATCTCACGAACAAACCAAAAACGACCTTCCTATTCGGTTGTACGGCGTTATTCCGCTTTTAGTAGAAGACCCCCAAACCGTATTGCATCCTACCATAGACATGCCCGATGAGTTAAAACCCGAACAAACCTTTAGTGTAAAAGTTTCTGAAAAAAACGGCAAGAAAATGACTTATACACTGGCGGTTGTAGACGAAGGATTGTTGGATTTAACCCGTTTTAAAACACCCGATATTCACAATGCTTTTTATACCCGTGAAGCACTCGGTGTTAAAACCTTTGATATTTTCGATTTGGTAATTGGAGCGTATTCGGGAAGCGTGTCTAATATTTATGCTATTGGTGGTGGTGATGTGGCTGCCGGAGCAAAAAACCGAAAAGCAGACCGTTTTAAACCTGTGGTTAGATTTTTAGGTCCGTTTACGCTTCAAAAAGGAAAAACCGCCACACATAAAATTACGATGCCTAATTACATAGGCTCGGTTAGAACAATGGTTGTAGCCGGCGAAAACACAAAAAATGCCTACGGAAACACCGAAAAAACAACACCGGTACGAAAACCGTTAATGGTGTTAACTTCGCTTCCCAGAAAACTTTCTCCGGGCGAAAAGGTTACCCTTCCGGTTACGGTTTTTGCAATGGATAAAAAAATTAAAAATGTACAAATACGGGTAAAAACAGGCGACGCCTTAAAACCCTTAGGAGCTACTACAAAAAATATTCGGTTTAACGCTTTAGGCGAGCAAATTGTAAATTTCGATTTTGAAGTACTACCTTCTAAAGGTTTTCAAACTATCGAAGTTACAGCAAGCGGCTCGGGCGAAAAGGCATCTGCTAAAACCGAAATAGATGTATTTAACCCAAATCCGGTTTCGCAAAAAGCTACGCAATATGTGTTAGCGCCTAATGCATCAAAAGAAATTACTTATGCTACTTTTGGCGTATCCGGAAGTAATAAGGTTCAGGTTGAACTTTCTACGCTTCCTCCTATGAATTTTACCAAACGAATGGAATACCTTATTCAATATCCGCACGGATGTGTAGAGCAAACCGCTTCTTCCGGTTTTCCGCAATTGTATCTGGCTGATATTTTTGACATAACGTTCGATAAGAAACAAGAAATAGAAAAAAACATTAAAGCTACCATTCAGAAATTGGATGATTTTCAGTTGCCAAACGGCGGATTAAGCTATTGGAGAGGAGGTCGAGATGCAAGCGATTGGGCTACCAGTTATGCCGGACATTTTATGCTGGAAGCCAAACATAAAGGATATGCCTTGCCTATTTCGTTTTTAAGCAATTGGTTACAATACCAACAACAAGCCGCCCGGCAATGGCAAAACGGAAATACTTGGTACAATGCATCGCTAAATCAAGCATACAGATTGTTTACTCTTGCGCTTGCCGGAAAACCCGAATTGGCAGCAATGAACCGATTACGCGAAAGCAACCGATTGAGCAATGAAGCCAAATGGCGATTGGCATCCGCTTATGCCTTAGCCGGAAAAAAGGAAGTAGCACAAGAACTGATTAAAACCGCCAATATAGATTTTACCTCTAATAACTACGATTATTATACCTACGGCTCGGTGTTTAGAAACAGAGCAATGGCATTAGAAACAATGGTGATTCTAAGTAATTCTAAGCAACGGGAGGTTGCGCAATCCCTATCAAAAAATCTTTCTTCCGGCAAATGGTACAGTACGCAAGAAACGGCGTTTGCTCTAATAGCGCTATCTAAAATGGTAGAAAAAAACGGTGGAAAATCGATGGATGTTTCTCTACTTAATAACGGAAAAACCAATACAATTAAAACAGAGAAAGCAATTGTTAATCGAAATCTTTCTTTTGTAATGGGAAGCAATACTATTAAGATAAATAACAATAAAAATAACACGGTATATGTAACTGTTTTACAAACCGGAAAATTACCTTTGGGAGAAGAGCTTACCCAACAAAAAAACCTTACGGTTGCTACACAATATGTAAGCGGAGAAGGAAATCCGATAGATGTTTCAACGCTTCGTCAAGGTACCGAAATTACTGCAAAAATTACCGTTACCAATACCACCGGAAATTGGATAGGAAATGTTGCAACAACACAACTATTTCCCAGCGGTTGGGAAATAGTAAATACTAGTTACAGCAATTTAGGAACCGGTAGTGTGGGAGAAGCCGATTATATAGACATACGGGACGATAGAGTGAATATTTATTTTAACTTGGAGAAGCGTTCTACTAAAACTTTTACTATAAAATTGAACGCTTCGTATCTGGGAAATTATTACCTGCCCGGCACACAAGCAGAGGCAATGTATGATAACGATTATTTTGCCAGAAATAAAGGAAAATGGGTAAATGTAATTCAATAAAATAAATGCGTGCATAAGTTTTTAAAAAAACATAAGATAAAAACCGTTTTCCTTTTAGGTTTTTTTCTAATTTGGTTGTTTTGCTTACCTGAAAATTTATTTACAGATCCTTTATCTACCGTTGTTTTAAGTAAAGAAGGGAAATTATTAGGTGCTCGTATTTCCAAAGACGGGCAATGGCGTTTTCCAAAAACCGACAGCGTCCCCAAGCGTTTTGAGGCTTGTATTCTGGCTTTTGAAGACGAATATTTTTATTACCATCCCGGTTTTAATCCGGTTTCTATTGCAAAAGCAATATGGCAAAACCTCACTACAAACAAAAGGCGAGGAGGAAGTACCATTACCCAACAAGTTATAAGGCTATCCAGAAAAAACAAACCTAGAACATATTCCGAAAAATTTATAGAGTTAGTCAAAGCAACTCGATTGGAAGCGCGATATAGCAAAAAAGAAATTCTAAATCTTTATGCTTCTTATGCTCCTTTTGGTGGCAATGTAGTAGGACTCGAAACCGCTTCTTGGCGATATTTTGGCATTCCGGCAAGTCAATTAAGCTGGGGGCAAGCAGCTTCGCTTGCCGTATTGCCCAACGCTCCGGCACTTATTTTTCCGGGTAAAAACGAAGTGTTACTTAAAAACAAACGAGATAAATTATTGTTTAAACTCTATAAAACAAGTGTTATAGACAGCACAACCTATAAATTAGCCATAAGCGAAAGGTTGCCGAGCAAACCGCTTCAGTTACCAAATAGCACACCGCATTTAACCGAAAAATTAAGGAGGTTATTTGGAGGAAAAAAAATGCAAACAACAGTAGATTTTCAGTTACAAAAAAAAGTAAATACCATTGTAAAAAATCATTACTCGGTGTTGCATCAAAATCAAATTAACAACATTGCTGTTTTAATTATAGATGTTACTACTCGTGAAGTACTTGCTTATGTGGGAAATGCACCAACAACACCAAAAAACAGTAATTATGTTAATATAATTGACAAAAATAGAAGCACAGGGAGCGTACTCAAACCTTTTTTGTTTGCGGCGTTAATGGATTCGGGCGATTTATTACCCAATACGCTGGTTGCCGATGTGCCTACGGTAATTAACGGTTATAGTCCTGAAAATTTCAACAGGCAATATTCGGGTGCTGTACCGGCAAGTGTTGCTTTGGCTCGTTCGTTAAACGTTCCGGCAGTAAGAATGTTAAGACAATACGGTTTGCAACGATTTTATAATAAACTTCAAAAAATGAATTTTAAATCGGTAAATAAACCTGCAAATTATTACGGACTTTCATTGATTCTGGGTGGTGCCGAAAGTTCTTTGTGGGAGATAACTTCGGCTTATGCCGCTTTTGG
>JALWYP010000102.1 GCA_026992695.1 Flavobacteriaceae bacterium | reverse complement strand
TTTATTGCTATTTAAACTGTCTTTATAACCGGTATAAAGTTTATAATAGTAAAGAGCTTTATCATAGTTCTTGTTTTTGTCAAACAGTTCAAATAGCAACCGTAAATTTTCTTTTTTATAATAGGCATAATTTTCTTTGTCTGCTTTTTTATATGCAAGATTATGATAATATTGGGCGGAGTCTATGTTATTGGCAATAGTGTGCGCAACACCCAAATCGGTTAAAACACTTACCTCGTCTTTTAAATGTAATTTATTAAATGTTTTAAGCGAAGCATGAAGTACTTTAAAACCTTCCTTAAAATGATTCAAATGAATATAAGATATACCTAAATTTTGTTGTGCAGCTGCAATAGCATCTTCTACATTAATAGTTTTATAAACCCGTAGGGCTTGCGCAAAATAGTACACCGCTTTTGAGTAATTTTTCTCATCATAAAAAAAAATACCGTAATTATTTAATGCATCTGCATAAATAACAGAATTAGGATGGTTTTCAAGCAAATTAATACCTTCCAAAGCATACTTTTTAGCCTTTTCTTTCTCATCAATTTCAGCATAAACCGAAGAAATAATACCTAATATTTGCCCCTGTTTAAATGTGTGTTTTTTTGTTTTATAAAACGAAAGCGATTTTAAAAAAAGAGACAAGGCTTTTTGGTTTTCACCTAAATAATGATAAATTTTCCCTAAGTTTAAATAGGAGTTATTTAGTCCATCGGGATTATTAGTTTTCTTATAAATTGCTATAGCTTTGTTTGCGTTGGCAATAGCCTTTTTATAGTGTCCTTTTCTTCTATAAATTACACTTAATAATGAATAATTTTTTGCATTGAGTTCCTCACTTCTTTGTTGAACAGAAAATACACTGTCACAATATACTTCTGCTTGCCCGATGTTACCCAAGTTAAAATTTACATAAGCTTTTAAATAGTAATATTTAGATAAATTTTTATTGTCTTTACTTATAAGCGTTCTCACTTTCCTTAAATACAAATCTGAATTTTCGGGCGAATTAAATAATGACTTGTTCGCGCTTTCTAAAAGTGTCTTTATAGAATCTTTCTTAGCATTTTGAGAAAAACACGAAACAGAAAAAAGAAACAGTAATGTAATTATGGGATATTTAAAACTCAAAATTTTGGCATTTTAGATTTAATGATGACCTGTATTTATTTGCTTATACAAATATATAAATTGGCTTATTAATCTGAAAACAAAGAGTTTTTTGATATTAATAGAATTATATAAAAATCTTGTATGATGACCATTTGATGACCTTCTTTTCTTTCTAATGGAGTATATACCTACTAATTTTGAAATAGAATTATGTAAAAAAGATTAAAAATGAAAGTAAAATCATCGTTTCTTTTGTTCCTGCTTCTTATTGCCAACATCAATGTTTTTTATTCACAGGTAGGAATTAACACAACTACTCCCGACCCCTCTTCCATGTTAGATATAACAAGTACCGATAAAGGAATACTAATTCCTCGTATGACGCAAACCCAGCGGGATGCTATTGCTTCACCAGCCACAGGATTAATGATTTACCAGACAGATGGTAAACAAGGATTTTATTATTATACCGGCACCAACTGGAAAGTTTTTGTAAAGGAAATTGACGATTTGTTAGACGCACAAAAAAATACTACGAACAACAACTTTTTTTTAGGTCATCAGGGTTATTCCGGTACCTACTATAACAAATACAATACGGGTGTAGGTATAGGAGCTTTAATTACTGCTAATACAGACAATTCCGATACAACTTTCGGAACCGAAAACACAGCATTTGGTTACTTAACACTTGCAAATAATGCAACCGGAAACGGAAACACCGGAATAGGATATTCAACCCTCTGGGCAACCAATTCGGGAAGTTTAAATACTGCCGTTGGTAATCGTGCTTTAACTACTAACACAACCGGAGGAAAAAACACCGCTATAGGGTATTGGGCATTAGGCGAAAATATAAACGGTTCGGAAAATACGGCTTTTGGAATTCTATCTCTTTTTAATAACAATGCAGGTTTTGGTAATACAGCCTTCGGTAGTTATTCGCTTTCCAGTAATACAAACGGTAACTATAATATTGGTATTGGTTATAAAACCTTAAATGAAAACAAATTAGGTGAAAACAATATTGTATTAGGGTGGGATGCTTTAAGGCATAATGAAATCAGTAGCAACAACATCGTTATAGGTAACAAGGCAATGGATAACGATGGTTTATGGACAGGATATTCCTCTCAAAACAACACATCCATAGGTAATTACAGTTTATACAATCACATACAGGGAGACGATAATGTTTCTATAGGTAAACAATCCTTGTACGCAAATCAATCGGGTTTCAGAAATACAGCCATTGGTAATTTAGCAGGTTATAATAACGGCGGAAACGGTAATGTTTTTATAGGATATGGCGCAGGATTTGGAACAGGTGGTTCAAATGCTTTATATATTGCTAATTCAACTTCAGATTATCTTATTTCCGGAAGTTTTTCATCAAAATACGTCACAATAAATGGAACCCTTACCATTACCGGAGGAAATCCCGGCGCCGGAAAGGTTTTAACTTCCGATGCCTCAGGAAATGCAACTTGGCAAACTTTTGCCGGAAGTGTAACCAAAATTGACGACCTATCCGATGTGGACACTTCTACCAATACTCCGGCTAACGGGCAGGTATTAAGCTGGGACGGCACCAATTGGATTCCCGCAAACGTATCCACTACTTCAACCGGCTCAATCGATTTGCATTCAGATGTAGACACCTCTACCAACACTCCTGCAAACGGACAGGTTTTAAGTTGGAACGGAACCAATTGGGTACCGGCTAATGATGCCAATACAACTTACACAGCCGGAACCGGATTGGATTTAACCGGTACCACATTTTCGTTAAACAGCGGAATAGACAACCTTACCGATGTAGATGTTACCACCAATACACCAACAAACGGACAAATCTTAAGTTGGAACGGCACAAACTGGGTGCCGGGAAACGATACTAATACAACTTACACAGCCGGAACCGGATTGGATTTAACCGGCACCACATTTTCGTTAAATAGTGGTATAGATAACCTTACCGATGTAGATGTAACTACAAACACACCAACAAACGGTCAGGTACTCGGTTGGGACGGCACCAATTGGATACCCACAGACAAAAGTAACGTACAAAAAATCGACGACCTTTCCGACGGAATCAATAGCACTTTTACTTCTTCCTTGTTTTTAGGAACCAACGCCGGAACAGCATCAACAGGAACGCTAAATACAGGTGTAGGAACAGAAGTATTAGCAAACAATACTACAGGTGTAAGGAATAGCAACTTCGGATACCGCTCTTTATACAATAACCTAAACGGAAGCTATAATACCGGCTTCGGAATGCATACCTTGCAGGCAAATGTTTCGGGAAATAACAATACAGCAACGGGTTATCAAGCCGGATTTTCTTCTACCGGTAGCGGCAACATCTTTATTGGTTATCAAGCAGGATATAACGAAACCGGAAATAACAAATTATACATTGCCAATTCCAATACATCCACACCTTTAATTGGAGGCGATTTCTCAACATCTCAACTAGATATTAACGGAACCGTAAAAATTACCGGCGGCAACCCGGGCGCCGGAAAAATCCTAACCTCAGATGCTACCGGATTGGCTTCGTGGCAAACAGCTCCGGTTTCTGCAACCGGCTCGATAGATACACATTCAGACGTAGATGTTACTACAAATACACCTGCTAACGGGCAAGTTTTAAGTTGGAACGGCACAAACTGGGTGCCGGCAAATGATGCAACCGGAGCGCAACAAATAAACGACCTTTCCGATGTGGATGTTAGCACAAACCCTCCAACAAACGGGCAAGTTTTA
Source organism: Flavobacteriaceae bacterium (assembly GCA_026992695.1). GTDB lineage: Bacteria > Bacteroidota > Bacteroidia > Flavobacteriales > Flavobacteriaceae > Marifrigoribacter. The sequence goes on along the minus strand of JALWYP010000102.1, from coordinate 3,821 downwards.
AGTTGGAACGGAACCAATTGGGTGCCTGCCAACAATACTTCCGGTGCACAAAAAATAGATGATTTAAGCGATGGTGATAACGATACTTCCTCACTTTATCTCGGTTTGTTTTCCGGAATAAGTGATAATCATACCACTAATTATAATACCGGTGTTGGAAATGTTGCTTTAAATCAAAATATAAATGGCGAAAACAATACGGCTCTAGGTTATGGTGCCGGATATAGCATAACAAATGGTAACAATAATGTTTCTTTGGGTTATGGCGCATTATCCTCAAATACAATTGGAAATGAAAATACCGTAATAGGTTCGCATGCGGGAACTTTGGCAACCGGTTCCGGAAATATTTTTATCGGTTATCAAGCCGGATACAACGAAACCGGAAGCAATAAATTATACATTGCCAATTCCAATACGGCAACGCCTTTAATTGGTGGTGATTTTTCTACTTCTCAAGTGAATATTAACGGTACAATAAAAATCTCCGGCGGTAACCCGAGTGCCGGAAAAGTTCTAACTTCCGATGCTACCGGATTGGCTTCATGGCAAACAGCTCCGGTTTCTGCAACAGGCTCGATAGATACGCATTCAGATGTGGATGTTACAACCATTGCTCCCGTAAACGGGCAAGTTTTAAGCTGGGACGGCACCAATTGGGTTCCTGCCAATGCAACTACAGGAGCACAAGAAATTAACGATTTAACCGACGGTAAAACAGCCGGAGTTAATTCTGTGTTTCTCGGTGGAAATGCCGGCAACAATAATGGAACGAGTAACGGAAATACGGGAGTGGGAAACAGTACATTAGCAACAAATTCTTCCGGTATTAACAATTCGGCTTTGGGTTCGGGGGCTTTGGCTACCATTGGTTCGGGAAACGACAACACAGGGTTGGGCTATCTCGCAGGTGCTTTTGATACAGGTGGTAATCCTTTAACTAATCTTACGTCGGGTATTTTTATAGGCTCCAATACCAAAGCAGCGACAGACGGAGATACTAATGAAATTGTAATAGGCACTAATGTAACAGGATTAGGAAGTAATACTGTTATAATTGGAGACACCAATATTACCAAAACCGCATTAAATGGAAAAGTAGGCATAGGAACAACAGCCCCTAAGTCTGCCTTGCAAGTAAACGGAGGAGTACAAGTTGCGAATGACACCGATGTTGCAAGTGCTGATAAAGTAGGTACTTTTCGTTATCGTGCAGATGCAAGTAACTCCTATGTTGAAGTATGCGTACAAACCGGTGCTTCGAGTTATGCTTGGGTTATTATTCATCAGGAAACTTGGTGATTAAAAAAAATAATATGGAATCCAAAAATCGTCTAATTAATCGAAAAAAATGAGACTCATCTATCTATTAATTTTTAGTATTCTTTTTTTAAACAATATATACTCCCAAGTCGGTATAAATACAATCACTCCCGACCCCTCTTCCATGCTTGATATAAAAAGTACCGACAGGGGAGTATTAATACCTCGTATGACACAAACCCAACGCGATGCGATTGCTTCACCGGCTACCGGATTGTTAATTTTTCAAACGGATAATACGTCCGGATTTTATTATTACGACGGAGCCACGTGGCAATTTTTAACCAATGCAAATACCGGTCAAAGTATAGACGATTTGAACGATGTAGATACTTCAACCACCGCCCCGACAAACGGACAAGTTTTAAGCTGGGACGGTACCAATTGGGTGCCGGCAGACGATCAAAACACTCAAGATGCCGATTTTTTTCAAGAAGGAAGCACTACCGCTCCTAATAGTATTTACGACGATATTTATACCATGGGTAATGTAGCAATAGGAAAAAATAGTGCTAATTATCCATTAGAAATTGAAAGTACTTCAAACAAAGGGATAGTTATAGATATTGATGGAACAGATAATAATGGTACATCTGCATTATCTTCAAGTATTTCCAAATCCGGAAACGGTATTCACACAGGTATTTATAATAGCCTTACAGGAACAGGTTCTAATATGCAACGAGGTGTTTTTAATAATATTTTTGTTCAAGGAAACGGCACCCATATTGGTCTTTCTAATTCTGTAAGTGGTTCCGGTTCGGGACAACATTACGGTATTTTAAATAGTCTTTTTGGAGAAGCTCAGGGCGACCAAATAGGAATAAAAAACGCTGTAGGAACTACATCCAACAGTTTAAAAGCCGGAACTTATAATCTTGTTGGTGGAACGGGTAATGGTTTACACTATGGAACTTATAATTTTTTAGATGGTCAGGGAAATGGGGATCATTATGGTTCGTTTAATATACTTTCGGGAAACGGATATGGTGACAAATATGGTGTTTATGTACAAATAGACGCTATTGCATCAGCAGCCCATTATGGTGTTTTCAGTGAAGTGCTTAAGCCTAATATGTATGCCGGATATTTCTTAGGAAATGTTGCCATAGGAACAAATGTTACAAATAAATACATACTCCCGGCTTTTAAAGGAACAAACGGGCAAATTATGCAAATTAACGGATCGGGACAGGTGAATTTTGTGAATCCACCTGTTTCAGCTGCAGGATCAATCAACACCCATTATGATGTAGATACCTCTACCAATACTCCGGCAAACGGACAAATTTTAAAATGGGATGGCATAAACTGGGTGCCGGCAAACGATGCCAATACAACCTACACAGCCGGAACCGGTTTAAATTTAACCGGAACCACTTTTTCGTTAAACAGCGGAATAGACAACCTTACCGATGTAGATGTTACCACCGGTTTTCCAACCTACGGACAAACTTTAAAATGGAATGGCACCAACTGGGTACCTGCAGATGACAATATCGGCATCAGTAATACACTTGATCAGGCATACGATCAAGGCGGTGCAGGTGCCGGCAAGAATATCACTGCCGATGCCGGAGCTGTACGAATAGACGGAACAGACGGCGTTTTAGTTACCGGAACAATCGGCATGGGAAATAGTATTGATAGTGAAGTAACCGGTGCCGGTACGCGTATGTTTTTTAACCCAAGAAAAGCCGCTTTTAGAGCCGGTCGCATTGGAGGAAATCAATGGAATTATGCCAATATCGGAACCTATTCTGTTGCAATGGGAGAAAATACTATAGCATCCGGCGATTATTCAACTGCTTTTGGGTATTCCACTACTGCCTCAGGCACTGTTGCCACTGCAATTGGAAACGGAACAACTGCTTCGGGAACAAATTCTATAGCTTTAGGATATCAAACAACTGCTTCCGGTATAGCATCTGCTGTTATGGGAATCAATACAACGGCGCCCTCTTATTCAGAAACGGTAATAGGAACCAACAATACAGATTATACTCCTTCCAGCGGTACAAACTGGATTGCTTCCGACCGTTTATTTGTTGTTGGCAATGGTACAGATTCAAGTAATAAAAGCGATGCATTGATTGTTTATAAAAACGGCAACACAAAACTTTATAACAAACTTATTGCTCCTACCAGCGGGAATGATGCCGATTTAAAACCCTATATCTATGGAAGTCTGAGATACAATGACGGTTATGCTTATCCGTCAGAGTCCACAAACGGATTTACCTCGACAAGAGAAAGTGCCGGCGTTTATAGAATTACGTTTAATAGTTATAATAGTGATAAAAATTATCTGGTTGTAGCCAATGCTTTACGTGTATCAAACCCGGTGATATTAACTTACGAAAAAAATTTTGGGTATTTTAGAATCCGTGCTTGGGATTTGACCGGTAACTTGGTAGATACCTATTTTAATTTTGTGGTTTATAAGAGGTGATTTTTTCAACTTTTTTTGAAAAAGGCATCTAAACTTAATATAAAGT
>JALWYP010000101.1 GCA_026992695.1 Flavobacteriaceae bacterium | reverse complement strand
TTGTAGGTGCTGTATCCGGTAGGAAGCGTAACAGGTATGTCCTCCTGTGCCAGGGTAATAGATTGTGCCGAGGTTATAAAATAACAAATATCTATCGTTAGGGTGTTTCCGGTTACAGATTGACTAATACTCCCCAAATACGAAAAAGACGTATGGAAAATCGTTGCGTGTACCGTGGTTTGGTAACCCGTTGTCGGGTCTATATACACATTAAGTAAATCTTGCGCTTGACCGCCAACATACAGCAGCAAACTAAAAAATAATACATAGGCTCTCATTGGTAATAAGGTTTTTATTCTATAAATAAGGTATTGCTTGCTACAATACTCCCGTTACATACCAAAGATACGTAATAAATCCCGGAAGTAAAAGTACCTAACACTTTAAAAATGAGTTTGGAGGATTTTTTTATTCCTCATATTCTTGGTATAAAAAATGATTGTAAGGAAACCGTTTTATGTGTATGGCTTTTACTTTTTTATAAACGGTTTTTCTAAATTCCTCAAGGTTTTCTTTGTTTAATGCCGAGATAAAAACCGCGTCTTGTTGCTTGTTCATCCACGTTTTTTTCCAATCTTGTAATGTGTTATGGGCTGTTGTTTTTTGGGTAACCAAATCGTCTTCATCTATGGTTTCGGGTGTATAGGCATCTATTTTATTAAACACCATTAAAACCGGTTTATCGGCAGCGTTTATTTCGTCTAAGATGGCATTTACAGATTCTATATGATGCTCAAAAGAAGGGTGCGAAATAGCAACAACGTGAAGCAATAAATCGGCTTCCCGAACTTCGTCCAACGTGCTTTTAAAAGACTCTACCAACTGAGTGGGAAGTTTGCGTATAAAACCTACCGTATCGGTTAACAAGAAAGGTAAATTGCCTATCACTACTTTTCGTACGGTGGTATCTAAGGTGGCAAATAGTTTGTTTTCGGCAAAGACTTTAGACTTGCTAATGGCATTCATTAAGGTAGATTTTCCCACATTGGTATAACCCACTAAAGCAACACGCACCAAAGCACCTCGATTACCGCGTTGTACAGCCATCTGTTTATCTATGGTTGCCAGTTTCTTTTTTAGTAACGAAATTCTATCGCGTACAATACGGCGGTCGGTTTCAATTTCGGTTTCACCCGGTCCGCGCATTCCTATACCTCCGCGTTGCCGTTCTAAGTGCGTCCACAATCCGGTAAGCCGGGGTAGTAAATATTGGTATTGTGCCAGTTCTACTTGAGTGCGAGCATAGCTGGTTTTGGCTCGTTGTGCAAAAATATCGAGAATAAGATTGGTTCGATCTATGATCTTTACTTGTAAAATACGTTCGATATTTTTTTGCTGTGCCGGACTTAATTCGTCATCAAAAATAGCTACCGAAACATCGTTTTCTTCAATGTAAACTCTAATTTCTTCAATTTTTCCGGTTCCAATAAACGTTTTTGGGTTGGGGATATCCATTTTCTGAACAAACCGCTTTAATACTTCGGCTCCTGCAGTATGAGCAAGAAATTCTAGCTCGTCCAGATATTCTTCCGATTTAACAGCGTCTTGTTTTTGAGTAATTATTCCTACTAAAATCGCTTTTTCGTATGCTATGTTGTTTTTTTCTATCATAATTTACAACTGCAAAGGTAAGAATAAGAAGTGAGTTTAAAAGTACTATTATTTTGTAGTCAATTCTGTTCTTAATACGTTATATTTGTTTTGAATTATATAGTTAAAAAATGTACACTTCAAAAGAGTTTAATTACTTCACATTTGCGTTTTACAACCTTGAAAATTTATTTGATACAGTAAATAACCCTAACACGTTAGATGATGATTTTACACCCAAATCTGATAAAGAATGGAATCAAGAAAAGTATGCTAATAAACTACAAAAACTCGCCCGTGTTATTTCTCAAATCGGTTTTGAGGAAATTAATCATCCTCCGGTTTTAATTGGGGTAGCCGAAGTAGAAAACAAAAAAGTTTTGGAAGATTTAACAAATACCGGCTTTTTAAAAGATAAAGATTACGGTTTTGTACATTTTAATTCTCCCGATGAACGCGGTATCGATACCGCACTATTATACCGAAAAAAATACAGTAGTGTTTTAGAAAGTAAAACCTTTGAACTTCTGGTAAATAACACCGAGGGCGAAAGAGATTATACTCGAGATATTTTATATGTAAAACTCCACCTTCAAAAACAAACGGTACACCTTTTAGTAAATCATTGGCCCTCACGGCGTGATGGCGCCGAAAAAACTTCGTATAAAAGAGAAGCTGCCGCGCGTAAAAATATCGAGATAATTTCTGCTATACTAAATGAAGATTCACAGGCAAAAATAGTGGTCATTGGCGATTTTAATGACGACCCAAAAAGTAAAAGCATACAACTACTTAGTAAAGATTTGTTGTACAACCCAATGGAACTACTTTTAACCAAATACGAAGGAAGTTTAAATTACCATGGCGAGTGGAATTTATTTGACCAAATTATGGTTTCTACTAATTTTTTACAACAACATGGTAATGTCTTCCGGTTTGAAGAAGCTAAAATTTTTGATAAAAAATTGGTTCAAGAATATTCCGGAAAGTACAAAGGAAATCCCTATAGAACCTATGTAGGTAATAAATATTTAGGTGGTTATAGCGATCATTTTCCGGTATATGGTATTTTTTCGATAAAAAAAGATGAACAATAAGCCCGCAACCCTTAACGAAATCTTTTTGCAGAGCAAGAAAGAAACACTTTACAAGCAACTATTATTACAATTAAATAAAGATTTTGCTAGAGCAGGGATGGACGTGGTTTTACAGCCAAACCTAGCTGCAAATGATTTAACAAAACAGCTTGTTAGGATAATTGATGAAACCATCCATCACGATTTTTCAACATTTTTAAATCTGTTGTATGCCATTGATGTTTCTGAAGAAAAAATAAGACAACTTACTACCAAAGATACTTCCCTTTACATTGAAAAAGTGACCTACCTAATTGTATTTAGGCAATGGCAAAAAGTATGGATGCGAAACAAATATCGCTCTAACTAAAGTTGTTTTAACATTAAAAATAAACCCTTACAAAGGGTAAGAAAGCACTGGCATAAATGCTTTTGTTTTTATCATACAACACATCATATCGCATCCCAAAAGTTACACCTCCGGATCGATACCCTGCTCCCAGAAACAACGCCGGATATAAATAATTATCGTTAGCTAGACCTAAATTGGTTTCATATTTTCGGTTAACATTAAGTGCCTCAAACTCGGCAGAAAGTTGCAACACATCAATAACATTAAAAAGCGAAATAACACTTCCGCCAAGTATAGTGGAACTGTACACGTTTTTTTGTTTGTTATAGGTGCCGTTTAATCCCAACCCCACCGAAAATTTTTTGTTTACATCATAAACAGCGCTCGGTGCCAACGTCCCGCTAAAAAATCCGTTACCAAAACTAAGCCCAATACCACCACCAAACCGCACATGCGACCAAAAGTTAGATTTTTGTTTTTCTTGCGCTAAAATTGTTGAAGAAAAAACACTTATAAAAAATAACACAAGAACAATCCTTGTTTTTAAAAAAGCTATTTTCATTTTATTAAAAATTTGTTATACAGTGCTAAATATACAAAACAAATCTCATCGGTTTATAGATTTATTGTATTTTTGCAACGTTTTTTTGTAACTAATTAGTACTTTGTTTCCGTTTTATGGATAAATATTCGTTTCTCAATGCCGTACACCCGGAGTATCTGGCAGAATTGTATGATAAATACCTTACCTATCCGGATAGTATAGAGCCTAGCTGGAGAGCCTTTTTTCAAGGATTTGATTTTGGTATTGAAAACGGCACACTAGAAGAGTTAGGCATTTCTCAACAAATCCCCGAACACGTAACCAAAGAGTTTAAAGTAATTAAACTTATTGACGGCTACCGTACTAGAGGGCATTTATTTACAAAAACCAATCCGGTGCGTGACCGAAGAAAGTACACACCAACCTTGGATATCGAAAATTTTGGGTTAACCAAAGAAGACTTGCCTCTAAAATTTAAAGCCGGGGAAATAATAGGTATTGGAGAAGCTCCCTTGAAAAAAATAATATCTCATCTAGAACGCATTTATTGTGATTCTATTGGGATTGAATATATGTACATCAGACAACCGGAAGTAATTGATTGGATTCAAAATAGATTAAATAGAAACGATAATCACCCTCGATTTACTCCCGAACAAAAAATTCACCTCCTCAATAAACTAACAGAAGCGGTTGCGTTTGAAAACTTTCTTCACACCAAATATGTTGGGCAAAAGCGTTTTTCATTAGAAGGAGGAGAAAGTTTTATTCCGGCACTAGATGCGCTTATTGAAAAAGCTTCAAGAAAAGGTGTGAAAGAATTTGTAATGGGTATGGCGCACCGTGGTCGTCTGAGTACTTTAACCAATATTTTTGGAAAAAGAGCAATGGATATCTTTAGCGAGTTTGACGGAAAAGACTATGCCCAAGATATTTTTGATGGAGATGTAAAATACCACTTGGGATGGACATCTAATCGTACCACTGATAACGGAAACGACATTCAACTCAACATCGCTCCCAACCCTTCCCACCTAGAAACTGTAGGTGCTGTGGTAGAAGGAATTAGTAGGGCTAAACAAGACAGAAAATACCAACCGGACACCAAAAAAGTGCTCCCTATTGTTGTACATGGTGATGCCGCTATTGCCGGGCAAGGTGTCGTTTACGAAGTAATACAAATGGCTCAATTAGACGGTTATAAAACCGGAGGAACCATTCATATTGTGATTAATAATCAAATAGGCTTTACTACAAATTACCTAGATGGCAGATCCTCTACTTATTGCACAGATGTAGGAAAGGTAACCCTCTCTCCGGTGCTTCACGTTAATGCCGATGATGTTGAAGCAGTCGTACACGCTATGTTTTTTGCCTTGGATTTTAGAATGGAATTTGGAAAAGATGTATTTATTGATTTATTAGGCTACCGAAAATATGGTCATAACGAAGGAGATGAACCACGCTTTACTCAACCCAAACTCTACAAAGCAATTGCAAAACATCCTAATCCCCGTGATATCTATGCCGAAAAACTGATTAAAGAAGGTATTATTGATGAAAAACTTGTCAAACAGTTAGAAGTAAAACACAAAAACAAACTGGAAGAAAACCTCGAAGATTCCCGCAAACAATCCAATGCTGTCATTACCGAAATAATGAAAGATGAGTGGGATGGATTTCAGTATGCCAATAAAGAAGAAATGCTTCAAGAAATAGACACTTCTTTTGATATAAAAGAATTGGATAAAATAGCTGAAGCAGTAACTCAACTTCCTCAAGACAAGAAATTTCTTAGAAAAATTGTTCGCCTTATTGAAGCACGTAAAAAAATGTATTTTGAAACCAACTCATTAGACTGGGCAATGGGTGAAATGCTAGCTTACGGTACACTTCTCAAGGAAGGATTTGATGTAAGAATTAGCGGACAAGATGTAGAACGAGGAACTTTTTCGCATCGCCATGCTGTTATTAAAGTAGAAGAAAGCGAAGAAGAAATCATTTTACTTAATAAACTAAAAAATCAAAAAGGGAAATTTTATATTTATAACTCGTTGTTGTCTGAATATGGAGTCGTTGGGTTTGAATATGGGTACGCAATGGCAAGCCCCAAAACCCTCACTATTTGGGAAGCACAATTTGGAGATTTTAGTAACGGAGCACAAATCATGCTCGATCAATACATTTCTGCAGCCGAAGACAAATGGAAATTACAAAACGGTCTGGTTATGCTTCTTCCCCACGGATACGAAGGTCAAGGTGCAGAACATTCTTCGGCTCGTATCGAACGTTACTTACAACTTTGCGCCAGAGATAATATGTTTGTTGCTAATTGTAGCACACCGGCAAATATGTACCATATCTTACGCCGTCAAATGAAAGTAAATTACCGTAAACCGCTTATTGTTTTTACACCAAAAAGCTTGTTACGACACCCCAAAGCAGTTTCTTCAAAAGAAGAGTTTGCCAACGGCAGTTTTAAAATGCTACTAGATGATGCTACGGTTAAACCCGAAAAAGTAAAATCATTGGTATTTGTTTCGGGAAAATTTTATTACGATTTACTTCAAAAAAGACAAGAACTCAAACGAGATGATGTTGCATTGGTACGATTAGAACAACTATTCCCTTTACCAAAAGATCAAATTAGAGCACTAATTGCCAAATATAAAAATGCAAACGATGTGGTTTGGGCACAAGAAGAACCCAGAAACATGGGAGCTTATTCACATTTATTATTGCACTTAGAAGAAGCAAAAAACTTTAGAGTATGTAGCAGAAGATTGTATTCTGCTCCTGCATCCGGAAGCGCGTTACGCTCAAAAAGAAGACACGACAAAGTAATAGAAAGTGTATTTAATACACCAACATAAATTAAAGAAAAGAAAAAATAACGATATGGCTTTAGAAATGAAAGTTCCCTCACCGGGAGAGTCCATCACCGAAGTAGAAATAGCACAATGGCTGGTAGAAGATGGCGATTGGGTAGAAAAAGACCAACCCATTGCCGAAGTAGATAGCGACAAAGCTACGCTTGAATTACCGGCTGAAGAAAGCGGTATTATTACACTTAAAGCAGAAGAAGGTGACGTGGTTGCTGTGGGTGAAGTAGTTTGTCTTATCGACACCGAAGCAAAAAAAACCGAAAGTGTTTCAACAAAAGAAACGACTAAACCCGATTCTGAAAAACCAATACAAGAAGCACCCAAGCAAGAACCGGAAAAACAAAATTATGCAACCGGGACTCCTTCCCCTGCCGCACGAAAAATTATTGAAGAAAAAAAATTGGATGTTTCACAAATAAAAGGAACCGGTAAAGACGGTAGAATCACTAAAGCAGATGCGCTTAATGCAACGCCTTCTATGGGAACACCGGGAACAGGAAAACGCACTTCTACTCGCAAAAAACTATCTATGCTACGACGTAAAGTAGCCGAAAGATTGGTAGATGCCAAAAACCAAACAGCTATGCTTACCACGTTTAACGAGGTAAATATGCAACCCATTTTTGATATTAGAAAACAATACAAAGAAACTTTTAAAGAAAAACACGGTGTTAGTCTTGGTTTTATGTCGTTTTTTACGTTAGCAATTGTGAGAGCCTTAGACTTATATCCCGATGTTAACTCGATGATAGACGGAGATTATAAAATAACCTACGATTTTAAAGATATTTCTATTGCTGTTTCCGGACCCAAAGGATTAATGGTTCCAGTTATTAGAAATGCCGAAAACCTAAGTTTTAGAGGCGTAGAAAGCGAAGTAAAGCGGTTGGCAATACGTGCAAGAGACGGACAAATTACAGTAGATGAAATGACCGGCGGAACCTTTACCATTTCTAACGGAGGCGTTTTTGGTAGTATGCTATCCACTCCTATTATCAATCCCCCACAAAGTGGTATTTTAGGAATGCACAATATTGTGGAGCGTCCTGTGGCAATAAACGGAAAAGTTGAAATTAAACCCATTATGTATGTTGCTTTGTCTTATGACCACCGAATTATCGACGGGCGTGAATCTGTTGGATTTCTTGTAGCTGTAAAAGAAGCTCTTGAAAATCCGGTAGAATTATTAATGAACGGCGATATTAAAAAAGCTTTAGAGCTCTAAGAGATTTTTTGAAAATTAAATTTGATTTCAATTTTTTTTAATTGATGATTGAAAACAAA
>JALWYP010000100.1 GCA_026992695.1 Flavobacteriaceae bacterium | reverse complement strand
GTATCTCTTATTGAAACACCATTAGCTATCATCACATTGGCTCCAATAGTTATCCTTTCGTTTACCCCAATTACGCTATATGAGCTAACATAAGAATTCTCTCCTAAAGTAAATTCTCCAGATCCTTGAATAATAATATCATGTTTTAATCGAGTATTATTATGAAGAGTAATTTTTAGTTTCGTGTTTTGATTAAAAAAGGGTCTAATATTTACTCGCTTTTCAATTATCACCCTTCCTTTTGTATGCAAATAAGACACATAAAAGATTTTTTTAAAAAGCGTATGCCTTTTATTGGATAGATATTTAGATATTTTTACAATTGTTTCCAAGGTTGATAAAATGCATAAAAATTAAACTTCTTTTTAATAAAAATAACACATAATGTGTTTAAAAATACATTTGAAATTACACTCGCAATAGCTGCCCCTAAAATACCATATCTTATGATTAAAAAATAATTTAAGGTAACATTTATTAATAAACTGTATAACGTAAATTTTCTTAAAACCTTTTGGTGTTTAGTCATATTTAATATTTGCCCCACACTACCCGAAAAAGCGTTAAAAAGTAACCCTAACGAAACCACAACCAGAACATATTCTCCTCTAATAAACGCTTCGCTGTAAAGTGATAAAATAGGAACTCTAAAAACGATTAACAAGAGAACTAAAGGCAATGTAATTAGGGTGATTAATTTTGTTGCACGTTGCACTTCTTGACCAATAATTTTAATTTTGTTTTCACCGTAAAGTCTTGATATTTTCGGTGCTAAAACCGTATTAACCGCATTGATAACCACTAAAGCAACAAGCGATAATTTATACGCGGCGTTATAGACTCCTAAATCTGCTTTGTTTACCATCTTTCCTAACATAAAAACATCTGTCCAGTTTGATAAAAATAAAAATGCACTGCTAAATAACATCGGAAATGAAACTGCTAATAATTGGTTGTAACTAAATGATTTGCTTGTGTTTAAGCGTTTAAACGGAAAATAAAACACCAAAACAAAAACCAATAAGGTAATACTAACTAAGTAAGCCAAAACCGTATCTGCTTCTATTAATTGTAATTGATGAAAAATCGCTAAAAAAACAACAAACCCTAAATTAGGAAACACGTATCTGAATAATGCAAACTGAAAAAAGTTTCCTTTTCCCCGAATAAACTCAGAAAAAAAGGCATGAAATATTACAAATATCATAAAAAACGCAATGTATCTAAAATACGGTATAAGCTGAGCGTCTTCAAACAAAACAACTGAAAACCAATTGTTTAATAAATAAAAAGTGACAGAAATTACAATAGAAGAAACCAGCAACAATACAACCGTATTTTTTAAAAATTGGTTTTGTGGTAATCCGTTTTTAAAAAAATTTGTGTTGGCGGTAAACTTTACTGTGGCGGTGGTTAATCCCAACGAAAAAACCAGTGCTAAGAACTCTATAATAGTTTGTGACAAAGAAAATCTTCCATAGACTTCATCGCCATACTTATTGGTAATAAAAAAAATTGCCCCGTAAGATAGCATCATTCCTAAAATTCTTAAGAAGAATACTTTTCCCGCGTTTAGGATTAATGATTTGGCTTGTAAAAAAAAGGACACGTTATTTGCTTTAGTCTTCTTCCGCCATTCTTTTTAGCGTCAAAAAGATATACCTCACAAAAGCTAATAGTAAAAATAGCCCTACTAAGAGAAGTGGATAAAAAACAAGTTTATTATCCGTAATTCCCTCTTCTTCAAATGTAACTGTTGGTTTATTAAGCACAATAACAACATCCTTTGCATATACTAATTCTTGATCAAGTTGATCGATTTCTTTCAAAACTTCCGATTTTTTTTCAATCGCTTTTGGTATATCAAACATCTCTGCAACGACAAAAAGTTTTTCAGAAGAAGTAGGTATTGAATTATTTTTTGCATAGAAGTCCAAAATATTATCAATTTGAGCAATGGTGACTTTATTTTCAGCTATTTGATTTGTGAGGTTTTCTATCTTTTTGTTTTTTAAATCGCCTAATAATTCGCTGTTATTAATAAATTTTATAAGTTCTTGAAGCGTTTTTGGTGTTGCGTTATTACCCAAAGAAACAACCATAATGTGTTGCTTATAATCTACGGTAAAGGTGTTGGCTAGATCAAACTCTTCATCAACAGATTCAAAATCTACATTTTTCAATACCGATTCAAAATTTCTGTTGTTAATTTCGTATTGGTCAACTATTTCCTTTATTCTTACTAAGGGCTTTAGTTCAATCCCTTT
>JALWYP010000099.1 GCA_026992695.1 Flavobacteriaceae bacterium | reverse complement strand
AAATTCTTAAAAATATTCCCAAAAAAGAAAGTAATTAGAAATTAGTTATACAGATTTTTTAAGTATTCGTTACTTTTACCATTATAAATACCTAAGAATTTGATTTCTAGAAGTACCATAGATGCTGTTTTTGAAACTGCCCGATTAGAAGAGGTGATTGGCGATTTTGTACAGTTAAAAAAATCGGGAAGTAATTTTAAAGGGCTTAGCCCGTTTACCGATGAGCGTACACCCAGTTTTATGGTATCTCCGGCAAAACAAATTTGGAAAGATTTTTCAAGCGGAAAAGGTGGAAATGTAGTGAGCTTTTTAATGGAACACGAACATTTTACCTACCCCGAAGCCATACGTTATCTGGCTCGTAAATACGGAATCGAAATCGAAGAAACCGTACAAACCGACGAACAAAAGGAACAAGCTAACGAGCGAGAAAGTTTGTATTTGGTTAGCGAATATGCAAAAAAATATTTTCATAACACACTACTCAAAACCGAAGAAGGCAAAGCCATTGCATTGTCCTATTTTAAAGAACGTGGTTTTACCTTAGAAACAATAGAAACGTTTGAACTTGGCTATTCGCCTAATGTTTGGGATGCTTTTACATCACAAGCAATTAAAGATGGGTATAAGTTAGAATATCTTGAAAAAACAGGATTAACCATTGTTAAAGAAGAAAAACAATTCGACAGATTTAAAGGTCGCGTGCTATTTCCTATTTTAAGTATGAGTGGTCGCACCTTGGGATTTGGAGGCAGAATTTTAACCAACGATAAAAAAGCTGCAAAATATCTAAACTCTCCCGAAAGTGATATTTACCACAAAAGCAAAGTGCTTTACGGAATTTACCACGCCAAAAAAACCATTACAAAAGAAGATAACTGTTACTTGGTTGAAGGGTACACAGATGTTATTCAGTTTTATCAAAAAGGAATAAAAAATGTAGTTTCTTCCTCCGGTACAGCACTTACTCCGGAACAGATAAGATTGGTAAACAGGTTAACCCAAAACATAACGGTTTTATTTGATGGTGATGCTGCCGGATTACGAGCTTCTATTAGAGGTATTGATTTAATTTTGGAACAAGGTCTAAACGTGAAAATATGTACCTTTCCCGAAGGTGAAGACCCGGATAGTTATGCCCGAAACCATTCGTTAGAAGAACTCACCCTTTATTTAGAACAAAACAGCAAAGATTTTATAAATTTTAAAGCTTCATTGCTAGCTTCTGAAGCAAAAAACGATCCTATTAAAAAAGCCGAAACCATCAGGGATATGGTGGAGAGCATTGCAAAAATCCCGGATGTTATTAAACGCGAGGTGTATATAAAAGAGTGTTCTCGAATTATGGACATTTCTGAAGAGGTTTTATTTAACACACTAGCGCAAATACTTCAGAAAGAAAAAAGGGAAGCTTCAAAAAAACATAGTATTCAAAAGGGAAGCATGGAGGTGGTTCCTAAGGAAAAACAAATTACCGAAAAAGTAAATACCCTGTATGAACTGGAGCGAAAAATTATTGAAATTTTATTGCTTTATGGCGAAAAACAAGAAGAGTTTGAGGATTTATTTTTGGAAACAAATGATGAAAATGAAATAACTTTGCAATCGGTTAAACAAAACGCTAAAGTATTTGAAAAAATATTTTTAGACCTGCAAGAAGACGAAATAGAATTTACCAATCCCGAATTTCAATCGTTATACCAAGAGATTATAGAACGTTATAACCAACACCAAAACCTTCAGTTAAAAGATTTTATAAGCAATTTGCCTCCCGATAAAACAGAAGCTGTGACGCATATCTTAATGGAAGATGAAAAATACCGATTAGATGATTGGGAGCGTAAAGAAATTTATGTTAAAAACAAACAACAAAGTGTTGTTCAATTGGTTAGCGAAACTATATTAAACCTTCGCAGGTATTTGATTTCTCAAAAAATTGAAGCGATATCTCAGAATATAAAAGAAGAACAGGATGCGACTAAAAAGGAACATACATTACAAGAAGTGATGGATTATCTGTCACTAAAAAAATTACTATCTCAAAAATTAAGTAGAGTAATGTAATTATCCGAATTGAAACATTCTGGATTGATGAATTAAATCTGCTAAATTATCTACCTTAAGTTTTTTTAACAACCTGGTTTTATAAGTGCTAACAGTTTTTTCGTTTATGTCTAGTGCCTTTGCAATATCTTTATTTCGTTTTCCTTTAGAGAGTAAATTCAATACTTCTATTTCTCTTGAAGATAGTTTTTTATACCTGCTTAAAGCACTG
>JALWYP010000098.1:7186-7773 GCA_026992695.1 Flavobacteriaceae bacterium | reverse complement strand
TTCCGTTTTTATGTAACAATTATAGTATTTTTACGTCTCTTAATAAAGAAAACATAACTACTTTACTGTACTTTTTTTACGTTGATGGTTAGTGTTAATAAAGCAGTAAAGTGATAGACCCGCTTCGATTCTTTGAAGCGGGTTTTTAGTATCTCTTAGTTTTGTTAAAAACTGTTAATCTTTGTTAAAAAATCAACTTCCATGTAACAAGATGATTTATTATCAGTCTTACGGCTATATAAATTCATCAAACTAAACAATCAAAAAATGAAACAACTTATTTTTGTAATTACCGTATTCTTTACATTAACAGCATTAGCTTCTTCTCCCATAGAAGGAGAAACTAATGGCATCCTCACAGGAATCGTTATTGATAATAAATTAAAGCAACCCATTCCGTATGTAACAGTTGTACTAAAAACTCAATCAGGAGAAATTGTTACAGGAGGTATCACTAATGATGACGGAATGTTTTCTATTACTAAAATTCCCGCTGGGAAATATGAAGTTTCCATTCAATTCATTGGGTATAAAACGTATTCTTCAACTATAGAAATAACTAAAAAAAATAAAATAATAAACTTGGG
>JALWYP010000098.1:0-7176 GCA_026992695.1 Flavobacteriaceae bacterium | reverse complement strand
AAAATAAAGGTAAGGAAAAAAGAAAGAGTAATGAAAAAAGAGATATTAATGAAGATAAAATAAAAAAAAAAGAAATAAATAAAAAAAATAAAAAAATAAACTTGGGTGAAATTTTTCTTGAAGAAGATGCTGAAGCACTCGATGAAGTTGTGGTTGTAGCAGATGTTTCAACTATTCAGCAAAAAATAGATAGAAAAGTAATTACTGTTGGAAAAGATTTAACTACTTCGGGACCAACTGCTTCCGATATTATGAACAATCTTCCTTCGGTTTCTATCGACCAACAAAGCGGTGAACTTTCGCTTCGCGGAAATCCAAACGTGCGTGTAATGGTTGACGGAAAACTCTCTAATGTACCAATTGCACAATTATTAAAACAAATTCCCTCTACTTCTATTAAACAAATAGAACTCATCACAAACCCTTCGGCTAAATACAATCCTGAAGGAATGAGTGGTATCATTAATATCATTCTTCATAAAAATGTAAAATTAGGTTTTAACGGCAACTTAAGCGTTGGACTAACCTACGAGAAGCAAGCAAAGTTTAATAGTAGTATTGACCTAAACTACCGAAACGGAAAATTTAACCTATATGGAAGTTGGGGAAATAATGTTTCAAAAAATGAAAGAAACGGGAATGTTAACAGGTCTAATGATAATTCGCAACAGTTGTTTCAATTTTTGGAAAGTAGAAAGTCTAATCTTTTTAAAATAGGGATGGACTATTATTTAAATGAAAAGAATACACTTTCGGTTTTTACAAATCAGAATATCTATGACGGAAATACAAATGGGCTAACTCAAATTATTTATGATAATCCCGCATTTAATCAGAATCAACTTTTTAATCAGTTAGGCGACAATACGTCTTCTCAATATAATTTTGATTACAAACATGATTTTGACAAAGAAGGACATAACATCGAGTTGGAAGCAGATTATAATAACTTTGCAGATAATCAGGATGGTAATTTTTCCTTTACCGGAGCCTCTCCTATTCCCAATTATCAAGATTTTGTAGATACAAAGCGTGATCGGATTACCGTAAATTTAGACTATGTAAATCCGCTTTCTGAAACCGCTAAGTTAGAAACCGGACTCGAAGCTCGTTTATACGAAACCAATATTGATTACAGTTCAACCGGATTTACTTTTAACAGTTTAGGAGATTTAATTCCTACTCCCAGTACAAAGTTTAATTACAAACGCGATATTTATAGTGCGTATGCTACCTTCGGAAAGCAAATGGAAAAATGGAGCTACCAACTAGGACTACGTGCCGAAACCGTTACCGTAACAGCAGACACCAGCAATGTTCGCTCTTTTGAAAATGACTACCTACAGGTTTATCCCAGTGCTTTTGTAACCTTTAATCCTTCCGAAAAAAACCAATACCAAATTAGTTATAGTCGCCGTGTTGACAGACCGGGAATCTCACAGGTAAATCCCATTAGAGAATGGAGTACGCCACTTATTTCATCATTCGGAAATAGTGATTTAAGACCTCAATTTACCAACTCGGTAGAGCTTAATTATACTCGAAAAATGAAAGGCGGAAGCATTACCACTGGTGTGTTTTACAGAATCATTGAAGACGAAATTAACCGTGCCGTATTTATAGACCGAACCGATTTAAACAAAGTTATACTTACTTATGATAATTTTGATAACACAACTGCCTTTGGGTTCGAACTTTCAAGTAATATAAGACCCACTAAATGGTGGATGATAAACGGAAGTTTTGATTTGTATTCACAAACACAGAAAGGAATTACAGAAAAATTAGACACCCAAGGTAACAATCCTTCCATAGGTGATATTTACACCGAAACAATTACCGTTGATAACGTTGCTTGGAGTGCTAGGATGTTTAATAATTTTAAACTAAACAAAAAACTATCGCTGTCAGCCTTCGGTATGTATCGCGGAAAAACTAAAGGATTGCAATTTAATATAATCCCAATGTATTTTGTAAATGTTGGCGCAAGATATAGTTTATGGCAAGGAAAAGGAACGTTTAGCATCAACTATAATGACATTTTTAATACGGTGAAATTTGGTTTTAACGGAGACAACCCCTTCCCTTCTACCGGAGCGTTTAACTGGGAAAGTAACACGGTGAATGTAAGTTTATCCTATCGCTTTGGCGGAAGTAATTATAGAGCCAAATCAAGAAAACGAAGAGATAAAGATGAAAAATCCGGAAGCGGTGGTATTTTTTAAGCAAGATATAGTTTAATAAAAATCCACATCCATTATTAATTTAATACTCGAAAATTCTTTAATAGTTAAAAATGTTTTTTCAACTACCGCTAGGGCTTGTTTTGCTTGCTTTAGCGGTTTGTTTTTGGGTATTTTTACCATAAGATTAATAATAAACAAGTTTCGTACCCTACCCACAGGCGGACTTTCGGGTCCTAAAAATTCTATTCCGGTAGTGTTCTTTTTTAATGCTTCTGCAAACCAATAGGATGCTTTTTGAACTTTTGAAAAGTTTTTATCCTTAAACGTTATTTTTATTAATCTATAAAACGGAGGATATTTAAATTGATAGCGGTGTTGTAGTTGCTCTTCATACATTTCTTCGTATTTATTGGCACTTACCTGCTGTAATATTTGATGATACGGATTGTAAGTTTGTATTAACACCTTCCCTCTTTCTTCGGTGCGCCCTGCTCTACCCGCAACTTGCAATAACAATTGAAAACTACGTTCGTGTGCTCTAAAATCGGGAAAATTTAATAAGTTATCGGCATTCATCACTCCTACTAAACTTATGTTTCTAAAATCCAATCCTTTTGCCAACATTTGTGTTCCTACTAAGATGTCAATTTCTTGATTTTCTAATGCATCAATTAATTTGGAATACGCATTTTTACGGCGCATTGTATCTTGGTCCATTCGTGCAATGGATTTATTTGGAAACAATTGTTTTAACTCGGTTTCTATTTGTTCGGTACCCAACCCTTTTGTGTCTAACGTAGGACTTCCGCACGCCGAACAACTGTGAGGCATCGGGATATGATATCCGCAATAATGACATCGTAATTCGTTTTTAAATTTATGATAGGTTAAACTAACATCACAATTTTTGCATTGAGGTGAAATACCACAGGTAGTACATTCTACAACAGGTGAAAAACCTCTACGATTTTGAAATAACAATATTTGATTGTTGTTAGACAAAGCCAACTGCATTTCCTCAAGCAATCGGTCGCTAAAGTGACCGGTCATTTTTTTCTTTTTGTGTTTGTCTTTAATATCCACCAGTTCAATTTCGGGTAGTAAAACCTTTCCGTAACGTTCAGATAGACGTACCAAACCGTATTTGCCCTCATTGGCATTAAAATAAGTCTCAATAGCGGGAGTAGCCGAGCCCAATAATACTTTTGCCTGATGCAATCTGGCAAGTACAATGGCACTATCTCTGGCGTGATACCGTGGAGCCGGATTGTATTGTTTGTAACTGGGTTCGTGTTCTTCATCTACAATAATAAATCCTAAGTTTTTAAAGGGCAAAAACAAAGAGGAACGTACACCTACAATTAATTGTGCTTTGGGTTTGTTATACAAAACATTGTTCCATACTTCTACCCTTTCGTTTAGTGAATATTTAGAGTGATAAACAGATAGTTTATCTCCAAAATAATGTTTTAATCGTGATATAAGTTGTGTGGTAAGGGCAATTTCAGGAAGCATATAGAGTACTTGTTTACCTGCTTCCAACATTTCCTTAATTAACGAAACATAAATTTCGGTTTTACCGCTGGAGGTAACGCCATAAAGCAAACTGGTTTGATGCGTTTTAAAAGAAGCTTTAATGTTGGTTAATGCTTGTTCTTGCTTTTCAGAAAGTGATTTAAGCATTTGAGGTGCTTTGCCTTGGTATTCAATTCTATCTTTTTTTATATAATATTCTTCTAAAACTTCTTTTTTTAGTAACGTTTTTAATACCGAAGCCGTAACATTTGCTTTTTTTTGTAATTCTATTGAGCCAATTGGTTTTTTATTTTGAGCTTGCATCATAAACAAGGTCATTAGCACTTCTTTTTGCTTATTTGCTCGTGCCGAAAGCGTTTCTAATAAAGCTCTTAAAGTTTCTTCTGAAGAATAGTTTGATGAAAGTTTAATATACCGTTTTAGTTTAGGCGTGTATTTTTCAAAAATTGTCTCTTCAATTTCAATAATATTTTTCTGAAGCAATTTCTGTAAAATTCCTACTACTTTATTTTTATTTAAAATAGATTTTATTTCATTTACATGAATTTTAGATTGATGTATCAATGCTTCGTAAACCAAAAATTCATCATCTGAAAGTGTTTTCTCGTCAACTTCTTTAGTAGATACCAGTTGTACTACAGTTTCGCTTTCCAACAAAAAGGCATTTGGTAAGGCAGCACGTAAAACTTCGCCAAATGTACACATATAATAGGAAGCAATCCATTGCCAATGTTTAAGTTGGGTAAGTGTAATAATGGGTGATTCGTCTAAGATCTGGTCTATGGGTTTGGTTTTATATTCGGGTGTTTGTTGATGAACCCGCAATACAATTCCTGTATAGATTTTAGATTTCCCAAAAGGAACAGCAACGCGCATTCCGGTTTGTAAAGTTGCTGCCTGTTCTTGATTTACTTGGTAGGTAAAGCTTTGCTTTAACGGAATGGGCAATAAGACATCTATAAAATAATCACTTTTTAACATTCTTTGTGTTTAAGTGTTTTTAAAGTGGCATTAAGCTCGAAACCCAATAGTAGCAAATTAGAATTTATCCAGATGTAAAGCATTAAAATCAGCAATGCCCCAATTGAGCCGTACAGCTCGTTATAACGCGAAAAGTTTTCGATGTAAATACCAAATAAATAGGTGGTAAGCATAAATAACAATGTGGTAACCAATGCACCGATTGAAAAGAAACCGGATGTTTTTCCTTTTTTTGTTCCGTAGTAATACAGGATTGAAACCACAAAATAAATCATTATCACAAAGATAAAATATCGAACGGTGGCAATCCATTGAAAATTACTACTCAATAAATCTTCCGATTGAAGTTTTACAATAGCATATTCGCTATAAACGATAATAACAACGGTAATAAGTAATAAAAGTGCCAAGAATACCGAAACCATAAGCGCCATAAAGTATTGTTTGATGAAATTCCGGTTTATGGTTACGTGGATGGAGTATTCAAAACCGCTAAAAATTGCATTGACTCCGTTTGCCATTAAAAAAATAGTAAGAACAAACACAAACGAAAGCAACCCGCCCCGTTGATGCGCAGAAATATCCTGAACGATTGGAAGAAAAAAATCGGTGGTTTGCGGTGGTAAAATAGCTTGAATAAAGCCGATAAATTCTTGTTGAAAATTTTCAACCGGAACGTAGGGAATTAAGTTAAGAACAAAGAGTAAAAACGGAAACAGTGCCATAAAAAAACTAAACGCAATAGATCCTGCTCTTGAGGTAAAGGTGCCTTCAACGATTCCGTAAAGATAGGTTTTAACCAAGTCAAATACAGAAAGACCATTAAAACCGGGGAGTTTAACTTTTTTGGCAATAAAAATAAGGTTTTTTACTACCGGAATTTTAACAAGTATCTCCTCTACACTTTTACTCATACCGCTTTTAGGCTTAAATCCATGTTATACACGCTGTGAGTTAGCGCACCGCTAGAAACATAATCTACGCCACATTCTGCATATTTTCTTACAGTTTCAAGTGTAATTCCGCCACTGGATTCGGTGAGGCATTTTCCGTTAATAAGTTGTACGGCTTTGCGAGTATCTTCATAATTAAAGTTATCGATTAAAATACGATGTACTCCTTCATTTAGAAGTATTTCTTTTATTTCGTCTAGGTTTCTAGCTTCAACGATAATATTTAAATGTAAATGATGGTCTTTGAGATACTTTTTTGTTTTTGAAATAGCTTTGGTAATCCCGCCACAAAAATCAATATGATTATCTTTTAACATCACCATATCGTATAAGGCAAATCTGTGGTTTTCTCCTCCACCAATTTTAACCGCCCATTTTTCGAGTGCGCGTACCCCTGGAGTTGTTTTTCGGGTATCGAGAATTTTGGTTTTGGTTCCTTCTAATTTTTGCACAAACTTGTTTGTTTTGGTTGCAATGGCACTCATTCGTTGCATCGCATTAAGAACAAGCCGCTCTGCTTTAAGTATGGATTGTGAATTTCCTTCTACATAAAAACAGATATCGCCATATTTAACCGGAGCTCCATCTTTAATTAAAACATCTACTTTTAGACTATGGTCTATAAAATCGAATGCGCGTTTTGCAAACTCAATTCCGGCAATAATTCCTTCATCTTTAACAAGAAGCTTTGCTTTTCCGGTCGCATCTTCAGAAATACAAGCTTTTGAACTGTGATCACCATCGCCAATGTCTTCTCGTACTGCGTTAGCGATGATAATATCTATTTCTTTATCAAATTGTTTTTGGGAAATCATAAGGCGAAAGATTTTTGCTAAGGTAGTAAATTGAAAGAAACAGAGCAATATCAAAAAACCGAAACAAACAGGGTTTATTTCGGTTACGTCTTGTTTCTAAATTTAATTTAGGCTATGTTAACATACCTCCATCAACCTGAAGTACTTGTCCTGTAATATATGAAGCCAAATCGCTAGCTAAAAACACACACGCATTAGCAATATCTTCGGTAGTTCCTCCTCGTTTTAACGGAATGGCTTTTCTCCATCCGGCTACTGTTTCTGGGTCTAACTTGGCAGTCATTTCGGTTTCTATAAATCCGGGAGCTATGGCATTGCTACGTATGTTTCTAGAGCCTAACTCTAATGCCATTGACTTTGTAAATCCTATGATTCCGGCTTTTGAAGCTGCATAATTGCTTTGTCCGGCGTTTCCTTTTACGCCTACAACCGAACTCATATTAATAATAGAACCGTTGCGTTGTTTAAGCATCGTGCGTTGAACGGCTTTGGTCATATTAAAAACCGATTTTAGGTTTACCAGTATTACTTTATCAAAATCTTCTTCGTTCATTCGCATTAACAGGTTGTCTTTTGTAATTCCGGCATTGTTTACCAAAATATCAATGCTTCCAAATTCTTCAGCAACTTGTTGTGCTAATTCTTGACATTGCTCATAATCGGCTGCATTACTCTTGTAGGCTTTTACCTTTACACCTAACTTAG
>JALWYP010000097.1 GCA_026992695.1 Flavobacteriaceae bacterium | reverse complement strand
GAAAGTTTTGAGACCAAAACAATAGAAGAATTTGCCACAACGAAAGCTTCTAAACTAAACAAAGTAGGTTCGGGATCGGGTATTGATATCTCCGGATATCCTTTTCCGTTAAAAGTGTTTACCTTTTTATATCGCCCCTTATTTTTTGATATCAACGGAATTATGGCAATTTTTGCTTCTGTTGAAAATTTAATTTTATTACTATTTAGCATTTTATTGTTACGCAACAAACCTTTTAAAGCGTTTAAAAAAGCTAATTTTATTGGTAAAGGGATGGTTTTTTTCTTTTTATTAGGAACGGTTTCTTTTTCATTAATCTTAGGAAACTTAGGCATTATGCTACGACAAAAAAACATGTTTATTCCCATATTTTTATTATTCGGAATTTGGGCAATCTATTTAAACCAAAAATCTGTTTATGAAAATTTTACACGTAATAAATAGTTTAGCTACCGGTGGTGCCGAAAAGTTATTGTTGGACACCATTCCTAAATACAACAATCAGGGTATTAAAACAGATTTATTGGTTTTACAGGATAATAAATATCCCTTTTTACAACAACTTAAAGAAACGCAAAGTTGTAAAATTTTTGTTTTAGGTAAAGAAAGTGTTTATAACCCCTTGTTGGTATTTAAAATTATTCCGTTTATAAAAAAATACGATATTGTTCATGTGCACTTATTTCCTTCACAATATTGGGTAATGTTTGCTAAAATTTTCTCCTTTTCAAAAACAAAATTACTCTTTACCGAACACAACACCACTAATAGAAGAATGAACAGTAAAATATGGAGCAGACCAAATAAAATTGTATATTCCTATTATAATGCTACTATTTGTATTACTAAAGAAATACAGACTATTTACACAGCTTATACAAACTTGCCAAAAGAAAAATTTCCTGTTATAGAAAACGGCGTTGATCTATCTAAAATTAAAAATGCCATAGCAGTAAGAAAAAGTACCATCCATCCTTCTTTAAAAGAAGAAGACAAACTGCTATTACAAGTATCCGGTTTTAGAGAAGAAAAAGATCAGTCTACTCTTATTAAAGCATTACAAGAGTTACCTAAAAATGTAAAAGTAATTTTAGTTGGAGACGGTGTTTTAAAAGAAAATTGCCGACAACTTACAAAAGAATTAAATTTAAAAAATAGGGTTCTTTTTTTAGGTAACAGATATGATGTTCCGCAATTACTTAAAAGTGTAGATGTGGTTATTTTATCTTCACACCATGAAGGATTATCGTTATCTTGTATAGAGGGTTTGGCTTCCGGAAAACCCTTTATTGCTTCAGATGTGCCCGGATTAACAGATATTGTTAAAGGAGCAGGAATTTTATTTCCGGAAAGTGATAAAAAAACATTAGTTAAGAAAATTAATAAATTACTTACAGATGAAAATCATTATAATAAAACCGTTGAAAATTGCTTAAATAGAGCGCAACATTTTGACATCAAAAAAATGATAACCAGCCATATTAATTTATATAAAAAAATACTAACCCAATAATGTGTGGAATAAACGGAATCGTAACATCTAACCATTCATCAGCCAAGGCAGACCTCTTTAAAATGAACAACAAAATTATTCATAGAGGACCCGATGATGATGGTTTTTTTATTCATAACAACAACAACTTTACTGTCGCAATGGCAATGCGAAGGCTTTCTATCATAGATTTAAAAACGGGTAAACAACCTATTTTTTCTGAAGATAAATCGTGCGTTATTGTTTTTAATGGCGAAATATATAATTATAGAATTCTTAAAGAAAAACTTGAAAAAAAAGGAAAAGTTTTTTCTACTCAATCAGACACCGAAGTAATCCTCAAACTTTATGAAGAACACGGAACTGAATCTTTTAAATTACTAGACGGTATGTTTGCTTTTAGCATTTATGATAAAAAAATTGAGAAAATTTACATAGCTCGTGATTTTTTTGGTGAAAAACCGTTGTATTATTGTCAGAATAAAAATTCATTTTTTTGGGCATCCGAATTAAAATCAATAATTGAAGTTTTACCGAAAAAACCCAAAATTTCAAAAAAAGCCTTATCGTTATATTTTCAGTTAACCTATATTCCAGCTCCGTTTTCCATTTACCAAAACATTAAAAAATTAAAACCCTATCATTATGTAGAAATAGATAGTACAACTCTAAAACTATCAATACATCCAATAAAAGATGATTTTGCTCATAAAACAAAATCTAAAATAAATTTTAATGAAACCAAAACAAAAACCCGTTCATTGGTCGAAAAAAGTGTAAAATCCAGAATGATTT
>JALWYP010000096.1 GCA_026992695.1 Flavobacteriaceae bacterium | reverse complement strand
TTTTAGAATAACCATATTTCTAAAAAAATATGAATAAACCCAAACTCATCCGCATTACAACAGTTCCGGTTTCCTTAGAAAAATTACTCGAAGGACAACTAACTTTTATGCAAACCTATTTTGAAGTTATTGCGGTTTCTTCACAAAAAGAAAAACTACAGGAGTTTGGCAAAAAAAACAATATTCCGGTGCATTATGTTCCGCTGACACGAAAAATAACGCCCCTTCAAGATATTATTTCAGTGTGGAAACTCTACCGTTTTTTAAAAAAAGAAAAACCCGAAATTGTTCACACCCATACACCCAAAGCCGGAATTACAGGAATGTTAGCAGCTTATTTTGCAGGTGTTCCCCATCGGTTACATACCGTTGCCGGATTACCACTGTTGGAAGCAACAAGTTATAGACGAAAACTATTAAACTTGGTCGAAAAATTTACCTACCGGTTTGCTACTAAGGTGTATCCTAACTCTAAAGGATTACAAGAAATAATTTTAAAAAACAAGTTTACAAAACCCAATAAACTAAAAATCATTGCTAACGGAAGCTCAAACGGCATCGACACCTCCTATTTCTCGCCTTCACTTTTTTCGAAACAGCAACTACAAGAAAAACGAAAAAAACTTGCTATTCCGCCTGAAGATTTTGTTTTTGTTTTTGTAGGACGATTGGTTACAGACAAAGGAATTAACGAACTCGTGGAAACGTTTGACGCATTGCATAAAACACACAAAAACACAAGCCTTTTATTGGTGGGCGATTTTGAAGAAGAATTAGACCCCTTACAGCCCAAAACCATTAAAATTATAAAAACACACCCTAAAATCATCATAACCGGATGGCAAGATGATGTTAGAATTTTCTACGCACTAAGTAATGCGTTAATCTTTCCCAGTTATCGAGAAGGTTTCCCAAATGTAGTTTTACAAGCCGGAGCAATGGAACTACCGGCAATTGTAACAGATATTAATGGCTGTAATGAGATTATAACACATCAAAAAAATGGACTCATTATTCCGGTTAAAAACGTTTCTAAACTCCAAAAAGCAATGGAACGCATTAGCATAAACCCTGAACTTTATAAACGATTACAATCTCAAACCAGAACAAACATTACAAGCAACTACGAACGTCAGTTTGTATGGACCGAATTATTAAAAGAATACCAAACTCTTTTAACTAAAAAGTAAAATCTACTTTTTGATTTTCAAGATAACTAAGCGCATTGGTTCCTTCATTAAAAAGTAAATCTAAAATTGAGAGATTAGGGATAAAATCGTGATGTTTTTGTAAAACTTGCGTATAAGGTGCCAGATCATATTGTCTTTCTTGCTTGGCATTTACTAAAAATCTTAAATCATTCTCAATCAATGGGTTGACTATATATTGCGTTGTTTTATTAACGGCAACCTCTAATCCTAACAAATCACAAATCACCTCAAAAACCTTAAGATTATGAGCCAATAATGTAGTAGCCGGTTGTGTAAACAAAGGCTTTAAATCATCTTCATAAAACTCAAAATAAGGAGAGGTACGATAAGCGGTTTGTAACGATTTCCAATGTTGCGATTGCCAAGGAAAATTGTTTTCAATTTGCACTTCGCCAGTTTTTTGGCGTTTTCCAACTTTTGTATGCTTGATAGGAATGTTCAACAATAACTTTCCGTTGGTATGTGCAATGTAGGTTCGGGTTCTATAGGTTTGTTTTTGGTAATTATCAAAAATCTCAAAAACTATATTTTTTGCCTGTGCTATTGCTACCATTTGGACAATAGAAGGAAAATAAGTAGGATGTACTAATATACTCTTCATTATTAAAAGCTATTGCCAACTAATAAATTAAGCGTTTTTCTTTTTTCGTTTTCTAAAGAAATTAATAGCATACCAACCAGCCAATAAAATTAAGAAATATTTGAAATACGAAACCGGTTTTCCTTCACCACCAACAGTTGTAAAGAGACGTTCCCAACGTATTTTATTAGCCAATCCTTTGGCATTACCATCCCAGCTCATCCATACAAAAACAGGTTTTCCTACTACGTGATTAAACGGTACAAATCCCCACATTCTAGCATCTTCAGAGTTGTTACGGTTGTCTCCCATCATCCAGTAGTAATCCATTTTAAAGGTGTACTTATCTATGGGTTTTCCGTTAAGCAAAACTTGTGTACCATTAACGCTAATTTTATTATCGATTCCCAGCTCACTTCCTTCATAAACTTCAATTATACGTTTATACAATGGTAGTGTTTCTGGTGTAATAGACACAGTTGTTCCCTCTTTTGGAA
>JALWYP010000095.1 GCA_026992695.1 Flavobacteriaceae bacterium | reverse complement strand
AATCAAATGTATCCTAAAACGCATAAGAAATATGTTGCAGCGGTTGAAAAAAACGGTGGATTTATTACCGAATTTTGGAGTAGCGATGCCTTTGACCGAACTAATTTTTTAAGACGTAACCGAATTATTGCCGGACTCTCACAAGCTACGATAGTAATTGAATCTGCCGAAAAAGGGGGTAGTTTGGTAACGGCAGACATTGCCAACTCGTATAATCGAGATGTTTTTGCCGTTCCCGGAAGAATAACCGACTCGCAAAGTAGCGGGTGTAATAACTTAATTAAAACCCAACGTGCTCATTTGTTAAGTAGTGCTGCAGACATCCTGTATATTTTGGGCTGGGAAATAGAAGAGTCTAAGCCTAAAACACTACAAACAAAACTTTTTGTAGAATTAACAGAAGAAGAAAAACCAGTTTACAATTACTTAAAAGAAACCGGCAAAGAGCAACTGGACACCATCGCACTACAATGCAACATACCTACCTTTAAAGCAGCTACTATTTTACTTAATTTAGAATTAAAAGGCGTGGTAAGACCGCTTCCCGGTAAGCTGTTTAAGGTGATATAATTTACTTAATTAAAATAGACTTACTATAAAATTGTCCTCCGGTTTCAATACGGTAAATATATTGTCCCATGCTCAATCGTTTTTGTATAGCATTTTGTACATCTATGGTATGTCTGCCTTCAAAGAGGAGTGAGTTAGAGAGTACGCCTATTTCTCTACCCAACATATCGTATAATCGTACGACAGTATGAGCGGTAACTGGCATATTAATTTCTATATACACACGGTTATTTTTGTAAACGGGAACATGAGTAAGTCTTGTTGTGTCGCCAAAATCGGGTGTTGCCAAGGCTTCGCAAGAAAAGCCCAGTTCTAAGTCTTGGTAGGTTTCGTTAAGAAGTATGGTATTTACCACACTTGGGTCTAAGCAAAACCAATTGGTAAGTACGGTAGAATACACATCTCTAAAATCGGTAGAGGGGATAAGGTTATCGTTTTCGTCCCAGGTGTTTAAATCGGGGTGTGTACCTACAAAGCCGCTTCCGTTAAGTCCGCTACCAAAAAGCATCACCGGCGAAGCAGCACCGTGGTCGGTTCCTTCCGAGCCGTTTTCGTAGGGGCGTCTTCCAAATTCTGAGATAGTCATTCCCAACACTTTATCGTCCATAGCCACGGTAGCTAAATCATCGTAAAAAGCTTTGATAGACGAGGATAAATCTTGCAATAAATTTTGTTGCCTTACTAATTGGTTAGCATGGGTATCAAAACTTCCTAGCGATACCATATATACTTTCGATCCCAATCCGCCTTTAATTAATCGGGCAACCAAAGCAAGTTGTTGGGCTAGGTCTCCGGTACCATAATTGGCATTATTGGTAGCGGCATCATAGGCATCGCTAATTACTTGGGAGTAAAAAAGTGTTGTATTGGCGGTTGCGCGCATAAAAAGTAATTTGTCGCCATACACGCAATCGGGTAAGTTTACTACATCGTGTAAACCACCGGATTCGGCTATGTTTTGTAATTGGTCAGCATTGGCAACGGTAAAAGCATAATTGTTGTTGTTTCCTTCAAAAATAAGGTTTCCTACATTGCCAATTTGCACTGCCGGAGGGATTTCGGGCGGATTAATAAGATAATCGGGGTATAAATCTTCAAAATAACGCCCCCACCAACCGGTTGGTTCTTCGTATAAATCGGCTGTAGAAGCCCAAATATCGGTAGATCTAAAATGCGATAAATTTTGCTCGGGATATCCTACTCCGTGAACAATTTTCATTTTTCCATCGCCCCAAACCGCTTGCATTTCGGTCATATAATTAGGAATAGCAAAATCGGCATCCAAATTATACAGCGCATTGGTTGGGTGTTTAATGGTGGGTCTTAAATTAGCATAGGTTGCATAGTCGTAAACAGGAACAATGGTGTTAAGTCCGTCATTCCCACCTTCCAGTCTAATAATTACTAAAATTCGGTCGTTTTCAGCATTGGCTAATGCAACGGATAGAGGAGAAGCTTTAGAGGTTGTAATGGCATTATTTGCCAACATCATTGTACCGCCTCCGGCTAATCCTAAGGCTTGAATAAAAGAACGTCTGCTCCATTTTGTATGCTCGTCTTGGTGTGTGTTATTATGTATTCCGGCTTTAGCCGAACTGTTATGTTTGTTTTTTGAAGCCATAGCGTGTTATTTTAATTGAAATTCGGGGATGGTTGCAATGTGTTTAAGAAGTAAGAGTACTTGATACCAAGCATCGGGCCAGTCAAGATTCCAAATTCCGTCATCATAATAAT
>JALWYP010000094.1 GCA_026992695.1 Flavobacteriaceae bacterium | reverse complement strand
GCCCAATACGATGTGCAAGTGGTGCGTAAATATAGAGTGTTTCTGAAGCTATTTTTGCTTGTTTATGAACCGGCATAGCATCCATCGTTTGCATATTATGCAATCGGTCGGCAATTTTTATAATAATTACGCGAATGTCTTCGTGTAGCGTAAGAAGTAATTTTCTGAAATTTTCGGCTTGATGAGATACATCTTTATCTGAAGAGAGGTGCTTAATTTTTGTTAATCCATCAACAATTCGTGCAACGGTTTCACCAAACAATCGCTCGATATCGGTTACGGTGTACTCGGTGTCTTCAACTACATCGTGTAACAGCGCAGCGGCAATTGAAGTGGCATCTAACCCAATTTCTGAAGCAACAATTTTAGCTACTGCAATAGGATGAAAGATATAGGCTTCTCCCGATTTTCTACGTTGATCTTTATGTGCATCAACAGCAACATCAAAAGCACTTCGAATTAACTTTTTATCTTTTGGAGATAGGGTTTGATAGCTAATACGGAGTAATTCCTTATACTGTTTTGCAATTTCTTTTTTCTCTACTTCAATGGCTTCTTCAGTCATAATATAAAACTACAACATTGTTTTTAAAGAAACAACTAAAATTTATGTACAATTTATTTTTTTGTAAGATATTGGTCAATAGTATTCAGTATTCAGTTGGCAGTGTTCAGTATTCAGTTGGCAGTATTCAGTATTCAGTTGGCAGTATTCATTGGCAGTTAAGAGTTTTGCTCAATAACTCATCAACTCACCAACTCATCAACTCACCAACTCACCAACTCATCAACTCAATCAAATAAATCGTTAGTTTTCTTTTAATTTTTTAATTCGTTGTAAAAGTGTTGGATGCGAATAATGAACAAATACATATAGCGGATGAGGTGTTAAGTTGCTTAAACTATTTTTACTCAATTTTTTAAGAGCAGAAATCATCGGTTTTTCTCCAAAGGTTTTTTTGGCAAAAGCATCAGCTTGGTATTCAAATTTCCTTGAAAGATAGTTCATAATTAACCCTGTAATTTCTGAAATCGGGGTATATAAAATCCCAAAAACCAAGAGTCCTATATGAAAAGAAGGTGTGGAAATGTGTAACGCTTTCGATAACACGGGGTTTCCTATAAAAAGAGATAATAACCAAAGTGTAAAACCGGTTAGTAAAGTAGATAGAATAAGGTTAATGATGACGTGATTTTTTTTATAATGTCCAACTTCATGAGCCAAAACAGCAACCACTTCGTCTTCGGTTAAATCATTAATAAGCGTGTCGTATAACGTTATTCTTTTTTGTTTTCCAAATCCCGAAAAGTAGGCGTTGGCTTTGGTACTTCTTTTTGAGCCGTTTATTACAAAAATAGTAGAAAGTGTAAAACCTACTTTGTTTGCATATCGGGTGATTTTTTCTTCCATTGAGGCTGTTATTTCCATAATTATTGCTCTCTAAGTCCGTTTAAAAATTCTCTTCCACCAACGCTTTCTGTTGTTGGGCTGAGGCATGGCAGAAGGTAAATCAATAGGTTTGATTTTTGAAAGTATCCATGCGGGCAAAGCAGGTTCCATACCTGTGCTACAGGAAGTGCCAAGATTATTAGGATCAAAAATCTTAATAAAGCTAGGCTCAACTTTATTGTCCACATATACAATACCGCAGTAATCTTCCTCATGTTCCTGTCTTAATAGTTTATCAACTTCTTGAATAAACGTTTTTAGCTCTTTATGAGGGGTCGTAATCTGAGCAGGAGATTCACCAGTGGCATAAATAAACCAATCATCGGTTTCGGTACCATTGAGCGTATCCCAAAGTTCATCGAGCTGATGCCAGCGTAAAATCCCTGAAAATGTTCCTGTAAACGATTGATAGTACGGACTTGTTTCTGCTTTCATTATTTCACCTGCTCAATAAATTCTAGTGCATTGCCATCGGGGTCGCGGCAAAATAATGCATTCCTCCCTGATTTGCTTAAAGTATAAGCAATTTTAGCTTGATCAAATTTATCCAAGATTAACTGCAAACTCTCAACCATAAAAGCCGCATGTCGATCATGCCCCCCGTGAGCAGGTCGATTATCAACAGGATCAGGATTAGGCAGCTCCAACAAGTGTATTTGTTGATACTCATTCACAACCAGCCATGCTCCAGGATAGCCTAAGTCTGGACGATTGCTTTCTACCATCAGTCCTAAAGTATCACAGTAGAACGCTAATGATGCTTGTGTGTTTTTAATAATAAAAGACACATGTTGCAATGATAAAAAATTATTGCCCATATTTCGTAACCTGAATATCAACTATCTTTTACTTATTGTAAAAC
>JALWYP010000093.1 GCA_026992695.1 Flavobacteriaceae bacterium | reverse complement strand
GCTTTAACCGAAATTGTAAAACGTTACATCGACAAAGAAGTAGACGATAGCGCATTAGAAAGCACAACCAACGAACTAATACAACGATTAAAACTTCATAAAGATGCTGGGCATTTTAATTTCAATACAACAACTCTAAAAAAACTGGAAGCCATTTTAAAACGTGCCGATTTGGTAAAATTTGCCAAAATGCAAGAAGACGAAGGGCAAGCAAAAGTAGATAGAACTGTGGTTGAAGAAGTGATAAACGAAACCAAAGAGGCAATCCCCGAACCTACCGAAGAAGAACTGCTTCAAAACCAACAATATTTTGAAGAACAACGCAAAAAACGCCGTAAAAAAAGAAAACGTATTGCCTTTGTATCAGTAATTTTATTACTGTTTGTTTCATTGATAGTAGTTGTCTCTATTTATGGTATTAGCGGCATAAAAAATAGTATTACCGGAAATACAACAAAAGCATTACTTGAAAAGCAATGGATAAAAAGCGAATACGGAAATCCGGCAGTTATTATAGAAACTCCCGAAGTACTGATTAGAAAAGTGCTTCCGGATACTTTAAAAAGCAAAGCCCCACAAGCACAAGTATTTCAATACGGAACTATTTTTGAAAAATTCTGGATTACCATTAGTACCATTTCGCTACCGCAAGGAACCGAAATAGATTTATCCCAAGCACTCGAACAAGGATTGCAAACTTTAGAAAATTTCGGTGCCATAAATATGGTCGTGAAACAAGAAGAATTTAAAACCGAAAAAGGAATAGAAGGATTAAAAGGTTATGGAGAATTTAATTTGAAAAACAATAAAGGAAAAATACTAAAAACACCTTTAAAATACGAAACCCTCTTGTTTAAGCAAGAAGGCGGATTACAAAATGTCTTACTTGTTTATAAAAAAGACGATGCCGATGCTGAGCGAATTAAACAAAGAATTATCCGTTCTGTCGAATTAGAAATAACCAAAACAAAGCAAGAGTAAATGACACGAACATTTGAATTTGTAAACCCCGAGTTTTTCTGGTTGCTACTACTGCTTCCGGTAGTGGTGGTATGGTATTTCTTAAAATACAAAAAACAAACGGCAGAATTAAAAATATCCAACATGCAAGGGTTTAAATCCAACGCCAATTGGCTGGCAAAATTCAGGCATTTGCTGTTCGTGTTACGACTACTGGCAATAACGTTAATTATCGTTGCTATGGCTCGCCCGCGTAATGTAGATGAATCTACTAAAGTTGTTAAAACCAAAGGTATCGATATTGTTATTGCCATAGATGTTTCGGCAAGTATGCTGGCAAGAGATTTAAAGCCCAACCGGCTTGAAGCATTAAAAAAAGTAGCGGCACGATTTATAAATGCACGACCTAACGACCGGATAGGGCTGGTAGAATATGCCGGAGAAAGCTACACCCGAACCCCACTTACCAGCGACAAATCAATTGTTTTAAAATCGCTTAACCAAGTAAAATACAACACGATTATCGAAGGAGGAACCGCAATAGGAATGGGATTGGCAACTGCCGTAAACAGGCTAAAAGAAAGCAAAGCAAAAAGCAAAATTATAATCTTACTAACAGACGGTGTAAACAACAGTGGTTTTATTGACCCAAAAATAGCCAGCGAATTAGCTGCCGAATACAAAATAAAAGTATATACCATAGGAATAGGAACAAACGGAAACGCACTATCTCCGGTAGCTATTAGACCAGACGGGAGTTTTGTTTACGATTACGCTCCGGTAGAAATAGATGTAAAATTACTTAAAGAAATAGCTAAAACCACCGGGGGAAAATATTTTAGAGCGACCAGTAACAGTAAACTAGCCGAAATTTATGACGAAATAAACAAACTGGAAAAAACCGATATTGAAGAATTTAAATACAAAAGTTACGACGAAAAATACAGACCATTAGTGCTTCTGGCATTTGGATTGTTGCTGTTGGAAGCATTTTTGCGTCATACTTTTTTTAAGAGTTTTGTATAATAAAAAGTTAGCATTGCTTAAAAATTAATGTTTATATGTATCAATTAGAACAAACAAAATATTTTTACCTCTTGTTCACCATTTTGGTGTTGGCATTGCTGTTGTTATGGCTTGTTTTTTGGAAGAAAAGTGCCCAAAAACGCTTTGCAAACCCTCAATTATTAAAAAAATTAAGCCCAAATAAATCTATTTTTAAAACCGTCTTAAAGTTTGTTATCCTTTCTCTATCTTTTGCTTTGTTAAGTATTGCTCTGGT
The DNA here is from genome assembly GCA_026992695.1 of Flavobacteriaceae bacterium. Lineage (GTDB taxonomy): Bacteria > Bacteroidota > Bacteroidia > Flavobacteriales > Flavobacteriaceae > Marifrigoribacter. The sequence continues at coordinate 79 of JALWYP010000093.1, read as the reverse complement.
AAACCCAAAAATAGGCACTAAAATAGAAAACGTAAAACGAAGCGGTGTAGATGTTGTCTTTGCAATCGATGTGTCTAAA
>JALWYP010000092.1 GCA_026992695.1 Flavobacteriaceae bacterium | reverse complement strand
GTATCTAAAGTTACCGTACACTCGTTGTAGTCAAGTTATTTTTGCACAAAATAATTTGTTACAAAATGAAAATAAAAAAAATAAGCATATTTATAAGTTTTAGTCTTTTAAGCGTTGCATTTTTTGCACAAGAAACAAAACCCATATCCAAAAGCGAGGTTTTATCTAAAGTTTTAGAAGCTAATACAAGCCTCAAAATATCGGAACAAGCGTTTAAAGTTTCCCAAGCGGATTTTAAACAATCACGAGCCGTTTTTTTACCCAGCATTAAAGCTTCGTACACAGGTATTAATACCACAAATCCTTTAATGGCTTTCGGTTCCAAACTCAATCAAGAAATTTTAACACCATCCGATTTTGACCCCAACCTATTAAACAATCCGGATGCCGTAACGAATTTTGCTACTAAGATTGAAATTCAACAACCTCTTATTAACGTTGATGGCTTGTACCAACGTAAAGCTGCAAATACTAAAATGCAAGCAACCGAATTACAAATACAACGCACTCAAGAGTATTTGACTTTTGAGGTAGAAAAAGCTTTTATGCAACTACAATTGGCATATAAAGCAGTAGAGGTTTTAGAAAAAGCACTTAAAGCGGCACAAGCCAATAATAAATTAGCAAACGATAGTTTTAAACAAGGATTTCTTCAAAAAGCCGATGTATTATCGGTAGAAGTACGAGTAACTGAAGTAAAAAACCAATTGCAACAAGCTAAAAGCGGCATGCGAAATGCTTCCGATTATCTTCTCTTTTTAATGAATGAACCCCAAAGAACACTTTTACAACCTAAAGAAGAATTAACCTTGATTGAAGAGAAGATAAATACAACTGCAACCGTTCCCGAAAATAGGGCAGATATTATGGCGATGCAGTTGGCATCTGAAGCGTATAAAAAAATGAATAAAGCCGATAAAATGAGCTTTCTTCCTCGTTTAAATGCCTTTGGAAGTTATGAGCTGTACGACGATAAAATTTTTCAAGCAGATGCTAATGGATATTTAGTAGGAGCCCAATTAAGTTGGGATTTGTTTAAAGGAGGTAAGCGATTTGGGAAAATGCAAAAAAGCAATGCACAATATCAAAAAGCAACCTATGAATACGAACAATATGTATCAAAAAGCAATTTAGAACTTAACAAAGCCAACCGGATGTTACAAGATGCAAAAAACAGTGTTTCGCTCACACAGTTAGCTCTGGAACAATCTAAAGAATCGTTACGAATTAGAACCAACCGTTTTAAAGAAGGATTAGAAAAAACATCCGATTTACTTATGGCTGAAACGCAATATGCTCAAAAACAATTAGAATATTACCAATCACTATTTCAATACAATTATGCCTTGGCATATGTACAATTTTTAACCAAAGAATAAACCTATAACCATGAAAAACAGATACACGATACTTACCATTTTTGCGCTATCATTACTAGTAATAAGTTGTGGTAACAAAAAAGAAAAAACCACGGCAATTAATAACGGTCCTACTGTTGCGGTTACATTAAACGCTATAAACGAAGAAAACACCAATCCGTTTATTACAGCAAGTGGAAAAATAGAAGCAGCTAATAGTGCCAATTTGAGTACCCGTATGATGGGTTTTGTAAAAAAAATATATGTAAAAGTAGGTGATAAAGTTAATAAAGGACAATTGCTTATAGCTATAAATAACAGCGATTTACAAGCAAAATTAGCTCAAGTAAACGCCTCTATCACCGAAGCTGCTGCAGCTTTTAACAATGCCGAAAAAGATTACACTAGATTTAAAAACCTATTTGCAGACGGAAGTGCATCGCAAAAAGAAATGGATGATATTACTGCACATTATACCATGGCAAAAGCTCGATTGGAAGCTGCCAAACAAATGAAAAACGAAATCCAAGCTCAATTTGCTTATGTTAATATTAGAGCTCCCTTTAATGGCATAGTTACCAATAAATTTATAAAAGTTGGCGATATGGCAAATCCGGGAATGCCTCTTTTGTCTGTAGAAACACCTAAACTGTTTCAAGTAACGGCAATGGTTCCTGAAAGTGAAATTTCAAAAATTAAAACCGGAACTAAAGTAGCTGTTTTGGTTAAGTCATTAAACAAAACCATTGCAGGCGAAGTTACCGAAGTAAGTACTTCTGCACAAAACACAGGTGGTCAATATTTAGTAAAGATTGTACTTAATGAAACCAACGTCCCCATACTTTCAGGTATGTATGCAACGGTGCAGTTTCCTGTTGAAAAAACCAATACCACTTCCCCAATGGTATTGGTTTCAACAGAAGCATTAGTACATAATGGTGAGTTAACTGGAGTTTATACGGTA
>JALWYP010000091.1 GCA_026992695.1 Flavobacteriaceae bacterium | reverse complement strand
GTATAGACGGTGTACAGTTAATGACGGTACATAAGGCAAAAGGGCTGGAGTTTGGGGTGGTAATTTTTCCGTATGCCGAAAAAGATATTTACAAAGAAATAGAACCAAAAGCATGGTATGCCTTAAATGAAGAAGAAGAATATCCGTTTAGCGAATTTTTAATTAATTACAACCAACAGTTGCAACTATATGGAGGAGTACAAGGAGTCAGAATTAGTGAAGAACGAACCCATCAATTAGAATTAGATAATTTTAATATTTTATATGTTGCTTTTACACGAGCTATTGATCAATTATACGTTCTTTCAGAAAAGCCTAAAGACATCCAAAAAGAGAAATCTATTTCAAAATTCAATCAGTTTTTTAAAGCGTATTTTTCTTCAATTAATATATGGAATGACGACCAATTAATCTATGAACAAGGGACTTTTTCCTCATCGGAAAAACAGGAAAGTAATAGTAATAAAAGGCTGCAAATTTCTCCTGATTATTATTCGGTATTTTCTGAAGCACAACAGCTAAAAATAGCTACCGGAAATGCTCTTTTATGGAAAAATAATTTACACCTTTCTGTTGAAGAAGGAAAAATGTTTCATTCACTTATGGCAAAAATTAAACACCATCAAGATTTTGATGCATTAAAACAAACCCAACCAATTAATCGGGAGGTTAAAAATAAAATTGAGTTATTACTATCGCATCCTAAATTAACCTCACTTTTTGATGCTTCAGTATCTCAAACTATTTATACTGAAAAAGAAATTTGTAATGCAAAAGGCGAAATTATTATTCCGGATAGAATTAACATTTCTGCCAACAATGAAGCGACAATCATAGATTACAAAACCGGAAGCAAAAACAGTTCGCATCAGCTACAAATTAATCAATATGCAGAAGCCTTGTCTAATATGGGATATAAGATTATTCACAAATATTTGGTTTATATTTCAGAAACACATCCTGAATTAGTTAATGTGAATTAAATGCACTAAAGTTTACATAATGATTACCCTGTTTTTTACATTGTCCTACACAATAAACCATCTTAATTAAAAAAGTATCACACCCTATATTTTATCTAAAAAAAGTACCTTTGTAGTATCAAAAACCAAAAAAAGAAATGTACGGAAAAATCAAAGAACATCTTGCTCAAGAATTACAAGAAATTAAAAACAACGGATTATATAAAAAAGAACGAATTATCACTTCGCCACAGGGAGCAGTAATCAAAATTAATACCGGTGAAGAGGTTATTAATTTTTGCGCCAATAATTATTTGGGATTGTCCGACAATAAAGAGGTAATTGAAGCTGCAAAAAAAGCAATGGACACACATGGTTACGGAATGTCTTCGGTGCGATTTATTTGCGGGACGCAGGATATTCATAAAGAATTAGAGCAAAAAATAGCCGATTTTTATCAAACAGAAGACACCATTCTTTATGCAGCAGCTTTTGATGCAAACGGTGGTGTTTTTGAACCCTTGCTAACCAAAGAAGATGCTATTATCTCAGATTCATTAAACCATGCCTCAATAATAGATGGCGTACGTCTTTGTAAAGCAGCGCGTTATCGATATGCAAACAGCAATATGGAAGATTTAGAAAAACAACTTATTGCTGCAAATAACAACGGTGCCAGACATAAAATAATAGTAACAGATGGTGTTTTTTCTATGGACGGAATTGTTGCTCCTCTCGATAAAATATGCGATTTAGCCGATAAATATGATGCTATGGTTATGGTAGACGAATGTCATGCGGCAGGATTTATAGGAAAAACCGGAAGAGGAACACTGGAAGAAAAGGGAGTTATGGGAAGAGTAGATATTATTACCGGAACACTTGGTAAGGCTTTAGGAGGTGCAATGGGAGGCTATACAACCGGAAAAAAAGAAATAATTGAATTACTTAGACAACGGTCACGACCATATTTGTTTTCTAACTCCTTGGCTCCTGCTATAGTTGGGGCATCTATAAAAGTTTTTGATATGTTGGCGAACGACACCACATTAAGGGATGTATTACAGTCTAACACTCAATATTTTAAAAACGGAATGAAAAAATCAGGATTTGATATTATTGATGGTGATTCAGCAATTGTTCCTGTTATGTTGTATGACGCTAAACTTTCTCAAACAATGGCAGATATGCTGTTAGACGAAGGAATATATGTGATAGGCTTCTTTTACCCGGTTGTGCCAAAAGGAAAAGCAAGAATTCGGGTACAATTATCAGCCGCTCACACCAAAGAACACCTTGATAAAGCAATAACTGCTTTTACAAAAATTGGAAAAAAATTAGGGGTGATTTAGGTTAAAACCATAAATTTTGACTAGATTTACAC
>JALWYP010000090.1 GCA_026992695.1 Flavobacteriaceae bacterium | reverse complement strand
TTACAGTATTGTTATTGAGTACTTCGTGTAATTTTAATAAAAACACGCCTCAAGAAAAAGTTGTTGTTATTAAAGAATCTGATATTATAAAAAAACGAATTCCGGTTACCGGAATGACGTGTGTTGGGTGCGAGGTAACACTTGAAGAGACTGTTTCAAAAATCAACGGTGTTGTAAGTGTTAAAGCTTCACATTCTGAAAATGAGGTTGTTGTTGAGTTTGATTCAACTAAAACCAACACAAAATCCATTTCACTTAAAATAGAGAACTCCGGTTATAAACCTTTTAAATAATAAGTCATGAGTATTTTATTAAATTTTGGCGAAACCGTTGTCGATTACGATTATAAAGTAATCAATGAACGAGAAGCTAGAGCCAGCGCAGGAATTATGTTTTTATTGGGTTTGTTAAGTCTTTTTTCGGTTCATTTATACCGCACTATATTTTGGGCAGAACTGTTTTCCATCACATTTATTTTAGAGTTTTTTGTACGCGTTTTAATTAACCCGAAATATGCGCCTTATATGCTTATTGGAGGTTTAATAGTTAGTAATCAGCAACCGGATTGGGTTGAAGCAAAACCCAAACAATTTGCTTGGTTTTTAGGTTTAATGTTAGGAGTAATTATGACGTATTATATTATTTTTGATATTATTTCCCCCATTCGATTAGCAATTTGTTGGTTGTGTTTATTTTTAATGTTTGTAGAATCCGTTTTCGGAATTTGTTTAGGCTGTATGTTATACAAACAAATGCATTGGAAAACCTATAAATGCCCGGGAAATGTTTGCGAAACAGTTTCAAAACCAACGTATGATAAAAGAAAATATTTTCTCATTCTTGCATTTTTAGGACTATTTTTTTTAACGTATTTCTCTTTAAAATCATATAAATTTAGCGAAAAACCCAAAATCGTAATCGTTAAAGAATAATTAACAAACCATTGTTTGTTATTACCAGTTTGTTTTCCTGTTTATTTTGGTATCTTTACTGCTTAAAATTTAATGTTTAACGCAAGACTTTTTTCTATCTAAGAAGAAGGCATTATATATAAAAATATGGGCTGTACAACTTGTACAACAACTTCAAACGGAACGCCAAAAGGATGTAAAAATAACGGAACCTGTGGCGCAGATGGTTGTAATAAATTAACAGTATTTGATTGGCTTTCAGATATATCTCTTCCCAATTCGGCTACTCCGTTTAATGTGGTTGAGGTTCGTTTTAAAAACGGAAGAAAACAGTTTTATAGAAATTCCGATAATCTTTCATTATGCATGGGAGATGTTGTTGCTACCCAAGCTATGTCGGGTCATGACATTGGCATAGTAACACTTACCGGTGAGTTGGTTAAGGTGCAACTAAAAAAGAAAAAAATTACAACACCAATTGAAGAATTACCAAAAATCTACCGAAAAGCCACCCAAAAAGATATTGATATTTGGCAAAAAGTGCGTAATAAGGAACCCGAAGTGCAAAAACAATCTCGGGAAATTGCCATGCGATTGGGGTTAAAAATGAAGATTTCGGATGTCGAATACCAAGGCGATGGCTCTAAAGTAACTTTTTATTATACCGCCGAAGAACGGGTTGATTTTAGACAACTCATTAAAGATTTAGCTCGCGCTTTTAGTACCCGAATTGAAATGAAACAAGTTGGGTTTCGGCAAGAAGCAGCCAGATTGGGCGGAATTGGATCTTGCGGGAGAGAACTCTGTTGTTCTACTTGGTTAACCGATTTTAGATCGGTAAATACTGCTACTGCCAGATACCAACAATTGGCATTAAACCCTCAAAAATTAGCCGGACAATGCGGCAAGTTAAAATGTTGCCTTAATTATGAACTCGATACGTATCTTGAAGCATTAGAAATTTTCCCCAAAACCGATAAAAAAATTCAAACTCAAAAAGGCACGGCTGTTTGCCAAAAAATAGATATTTTTAGAGGCTATATGTGGTATGCTTATCTCGATGATTCGGCAAACTGGCATAAAATACCGGTAGAAAAGGTAAATGAAATTATTGAATTAAATAATAAAGGAAACAAACCGGCAAGCCTTGAAGAATATGTAGAAGTTGAAAAAATATCAAAAGATGCTATTTTTAGTAATGTAGTTGGGCAAGACAGCTTAACTCGTTTTGACAAACCAAAAAAGAAAAGAAGAACCAATCGAAAACAAAATAATCGAAATCCTAAAAACAACCAGCGAAACCGAAACCAAAACCGAAATCAAAATAAAAAAAGGAATGCGTAATTTTTTTATACTTTTATTTTTTGGAAGTTTGTTTTATAGTTGTCAATCTAATATAATTTTAAGTGAAACAAAAACACTTAAAAATGGTTGGG
>JALWYP010000089.1 GCA_026992695.1 Flavobacteriaceae bacterium | reverse complement strand
TGCCTAACATTCCCGATGGATACGGTACTTTTAATTTAGATTATTCCATCGTTCATTTAGGTACGAAGGCTACTATAATTAAAAAGCCGTTTTCGTATTTAACACTAGATTATTATCATAATATAGAAAATCTCAGTCGAAACGACTCTATTTCCAAAAAATTTAAAAAACAAAAATCAGGAATCGTAGTATCTGCAGGAATAGGTAAATTAAAATCTAAAGGCAATTGGGCATTTTCAACTACACTTATTTATATTGAAAAATATTCGATTGTTGATTTTTTAGCTCAAAACGATTGGACACGATGGGATTATTCTTCACAAGGATCTCCGGACGGAAGATTAAGCAATTATAAAGGCTTAGAGTTTTATGTAGGTTACCTTGCCGGAAAAAACTTTAAAATAAATGCTCGGTTTTTTTTGGTTGAACAACTGGTTCCTATAGGAATTTTTAAAGAAACCGGAAATAGGATAAGATTGGATCTTGATATTGGATTTTAATCTTTGTTATTGCGTTACAAAAAGTATAATCCTATCTTTACGCAATGAATTTCCGGTTCCCAAAAAAAGAAAAACTAAAAAGTAGAAAAACTATCGAGCGGTTATTTTCTGAAGGGAAAACCCTAAAAAAATTCCCTGTTCGAGTTAATTATATTGCTGTTGAAAATTATGAAACTTGTAAGGCGGCTTTTGTTGTTCCGAAAAGAAATTTTAAACGCGCTGTTGACCGAAACCGAATAAAAAGACAACTAAAAGAAGCCTATCGCCTTCATAAACATTTGTTAAACAACCGTTCTGGCGTAAAATTTGCGTTGTTATTTATCTATCTTGGTGGTAAAAAACTATCGTATCAAGAAATAGAAAAATCAATGATAAATTTATTAAATCAACTAACAAATGAAACAGATTAGCCTTTTATTAATTTTAGTACTCTTTTTTTCTTGCAATAGCGAAAACAAAAATCCGTTTGATTATAAAAAAGATAAATCCGGGTCTGCAGGATTAATGTCGCCCTCTTATGAAGATTCAGAAAATGAGGTTGTTGAATACGACGATACAGCAAACGAAAACAATCTTGTTGAAGCCGAGCAAAAAATTATAAAAAACGCAACGCTTCGGTTTGAAACTAAAGATATGGCTAAAACCAGACAAGTCATCCTTTCGCTTACACAAAAACTTAACGGTCTTGTTCAAAATGATTACTCGGGAAAAGGGTATAACTCACTTACACAAAATTTGGTGATTCGAATTCCTACAAAAAACTTTCAACCTTTTTTAGACGGGCTGTCTAAAAACGTAACCTATTTTGACGAAAAAACCATTTCGCGACAAGATGTAACCGAAGAATTTGTTGATCTTTCGGCACGACTAAAAGCAAAACGAACGTTGGAAAATCGATACCTCGAGTTGTTAAAAAAGGCGAAAAATGTTTCCGAAATTCTTGAAATTGAAAGAGAGTTAGCAACCATTAGAGAAGAAATTGAAGCCAAACAAGGACGATTAAACTATTTACAAAACAGGGTTTCGTTTAGTACCGTTAACATCGAATTTTATAAAATTACCGACGTAAAAAGCGCTTCTACTTCGTATTGGCAAAAAATGAAAAACTCGATGAAAGGAGGCTGGAACGGTGTTTCGGTTTTCTTCTTAGGACTCCTATACCTATGGCCATTTTTCCTTTTGATAGGAATTATTATCTTTATCGTTCGCAGAATTCTGAAAAAAAAGAAAAAATAACATGATTAAAAAACGAATTTTAATTCCGGTTTTTGCCTTACTGGTTTTAGTAACAACCGCTTCTTTTAAAGGCGATTTTTTTGAAATTGCCAAACAAATCGAAATCTTTACCACGGTTTTTAAAGAGCTGAACATGAATTATGTAGATGAAACCAATCCTGCTGAATTAATGGATAAAGCAATAAAAAACATGTTGGCGGGCTTAGACCCTTACACGGTTTTTTGGAACGAACAACAAGTAGAAGATGCGCGTATTTCCAGATCGGGGGTTTATACGGGAATTGGTGCAACCGTGCGTAGTAAAAAAGACAAACTCATTATAATTGAACCCTTTAAAGATTTTCCGGCAGATAAAGCCGGATTAAAAGCAGGCGACCAAATAATTAAAATAGACGATGTGGCTATTTCAGATTTTGAAAACGATGCCGGCGAACTGTTAAAAGGTGCTGCCGGAAGCGATATAGAAGTTACTTTTTTACGACAAGGAAAAGAACAAACCACAACCATTACTCGTGGGGCTATTGATGTACATGCTGTTCCTTTTTATAAATTAATTAATAACAACATAGGATACATCGTTCTTTCAAAATTTAATAAAAAAACAACGGTTGAAACTAAAAATGCTTTAGAAAGTCTAAAAGCTGAAGGAGCAACAAAAATTATTTTAGACCTTCGAGGTAATCCGGGAGGTTTATTAAACGAAGCAATTAATGTGGTAAATCTTTTTGTGCCTAAAGGCGAAGTAATTGTAACCACAAAGTCGGCTATTAAAAAATACAACAAAGTATATAAAACCAATAAAGAGCCTGTTGACACTGAAATACCATTAGCCGTATTAGTTAACGGAAGAAGTGCTTCTGCAAGCGAAATTGTTTCAGGGGCATTACAAGACTTGGATAGAGCAGTGATAATCGGCGCGCGTAGTTTTGGAAAAGGACTGGTACAGCGTCCTAAAAAAGTAGCTTACGGAACCCAAATGAAAATTACTATTTCTCGGTATTACACACCCAGCGGAAGATGTATTCAGGCATTAGATTATTGGCATAGAGACGAAAACGGAAATCCGGTGCGTGTAACCCCAAAAAACTTTAATAAGTTTAAAACCAAAGGTGGACGAACCGTGTATGACGGAGGCGGAATTATGCCGGATATCGAGCTGGAAACGGCTAAATTTAGCCCAATTACCACGGCATTGTTAAAGGATTATGCAATTTTTGATTATGCGACAAATTATTTTTATACGCATCAACTTTCAGATTATCAAACATTTACTTTTTCTGAAAATGATTTTCAAGATTTTCAACGGTTTTTAAAAGAAAAAAACTTCAGCTATAACACCGAAACCGAGAAAAAACTGGAAGAGGCTTTTAATAAAGCCGAAGCAGACCAATTGGATAAAGACATTAAAGCGCCATATAATGAGTTAATGCAAACCATAGATAACGCTAAATATAAAATGATACGTAACAAAAAACCGGAAATTGTTACCTTGTTAACCGACGAAATAGTAAAACGTTATTTTTACAGAGAAGGTATGTACAACTACCATTTGTCACACAGCCCCGAAATAGTAAAGGCAGTAGAAGTGTTAAACGACCAAAAAAAATATGAGAAAATTTTAAAATAATTTATAATGCAAGAATTCTTGTCCTTTTTTGAAACCCTTCCCATTCTTTACAAAGCATTGTGGATAGGTGGATTAATCACTTTTTTTTGGATTCTTGAAAACCTGTTTTCGTTTTATAAAAAACCCTATAAAAAGTGGAAACACGCCACAACCAATTTTTTATTATTGGTTTTGGTTCTAATTGTTAACAGTATCTTTGGGTTGCTATTAATTTCGGTTTACCAATTTACCGCACAACACCAATTCGGTTTGCTTTATTTAACAGAAATTCCTACTTGGGCAAAACTTATTCTTTCAATCTTGGTATTGGACTTTATCTCGCAATATTTTGTACATTTTTTATTACATAAAGTTAGATGGATGTGGCGGTTGCACATCACACACCATACCGATAAGCACGTAGATGTAACCACCGGTACGCGCCACCACCCTTTGGATTTTATGATACGCGAAACCTTTGCGTTGCTTACGGTAATACTTATGGGTATGCCTATTTCGTTTTATCTGTTTTACCGGATGCTAACCGTGCCTTTTACTTATTTTAATCATGCCGATATAAAACTGCCCTTATGGTTTGATAAAATGCTAAGCTATGCAATTGTTTCGCCAAATATGCATAAGTTTCATCATCACTACCAACTTCCTTGGACCGATAGCAACTACGGAAACGTATTATCTGTTTGGGATCGTATTTTTGGAACGTTTGTGTATGAAAACCCTGAGGATATTCAATACGGCTTAGATAGTGCAGACCATACAGATGACGAGGATTTTTTGTTTCAGTTAAAAGCACCGTTTAAAACAAAGCAAATAAAATCGTTGGATTGATTGTTATTTATTATCGTAACCCCTCTAAAACCATCCCAATATGGGGTATTCCGTCTTCTAAATAAGGGGTTCCGGTTTGTTTAAAACCTAAGTTAGTATAAAATTTTTGCAGGTAGGTCTGTGCAGAAATTTTAATTTTTTTTGTGTTAAAGCGAGTGTGTATTGCTGCAATGGATGCTTCCATTATTTGGTACCCATAACGGTGTTTGCGTTGGTTTCTATCTACTACCACTCTTCCTATGGAAGCTTCTTTAAAATAATCGCCGGGTTTAAAACAGCGGGTATAAGCCACCAACGTCTTTTTTTTAAAACCCAGCACATGAAGTGCTTTTTGGTCTTTTCCGTCCGGGTCTAAATACACACAATCTTGTTCTACAACAAATACTTGTGAGCGCAGTTGTAGCAGGCTATACAACTCCTCTTTTGTAAGTTCTTGAAAGGTTTTAACTTGAAGGGTTAACACGGTTATTTACAAGGTATTTTGTTTACTCTGTTTTGGTGTCTTCCGCCTTCAAAAGGAGTTTTTAAAAACGTTTTTACCATTTCAACAGCTTGCCATTGGCTGGTAAACCGTGCCGGAATACTTATTATATTAGCGTCGTTGTGCTGTTTTGATAGGGTTGCCATTTCTTTGTTCCAACAAAGCGCTGCCCGTACTCCTTGGTGTTTGTTTGCCGTCATTGCTGCTCCGTTTCCGCTTCCGCAGAGAATAATACCCAAATCTGCTTCCTTATTCTCTACTGCATTGGCTACAGGATGAATGGTATCGGGATAATCCATACTTTCTTCGGTATCTGTTCCAAAATTGGTTACAGTGTGTCCTTGCGACTCTAAATAGTTTACAATAGCAAATTTGTATTGGGTACCGGCGTGATCGTTTCCTATGGCTATTTTCATTTTTCTGTTTAATTTTATAAGAACAAAGATAGGTTATAAAGAAGTATAAAAGATAAATTTACTTATTCTTTAATGTGTTAATTTCTTCTTTTAATTTTTCTATTTGTTCTTGTTGTTCTTGTATGGCTTTTACCAACACCGGTATGATATCGCTGTAATATACACCCAATCGTTCTGCCGGTTTTTTTATGGGTGACGAGCCGTCTTCCGGGATTTCGTACTCGTATTCTTTTACTACCTCGGGTAGTATTTTTTGAAGTTGTTGCGCTGTAAAACCTAATTTTGCTTTTGGGTCTATGCTTTTTTTCCAATTAAATTTTATGGGGTTGAGTTGTAAAACCTCTTGTAAACCATAGGGTATAGGCTGTATATTTTTTTTATCTCTTACATCGCTGGTTTGTATGGTGCCGTTAAATGCATACACATTATTCCAGCGTAAAGTGGGGCTTCCTAAATTTCTAATTGCGTCTGTTGTTGGAAGCAAACTAGCGCGAAAACCTAACACATTACCTCCTAAATCAGCTACATATTCTACAGAACCTAACCCTACGGCACCACCTCCTGCACTTAGCTCAAAATCGGCTATATAGTTAATGGTTACTCCATTAACAACAGAGCCGTCTCCTGTTAGGTTTCCATTGTTTCTACCAAACCGTACCACATCTACAGATGCATCTAAAAAAAACAGGTTGGGGTTGGTGTCGCCCTCTATTCTAAAATCGTAATTTCCTCCGGCTTCATTAGCAACTATATTACCCTCGTCAAATACAGCAGCAAAATCATTAGTATCCCCAGGGGCAGTAAAATATCCGGCATAATGGGTGCCTGATCCGGTATTGGTTATTTCGTTATAAGTACCGTATTGAGTGCCGGTACCACTTCCTGATAAATTATTATAAGAACCGTAATGGGTACCATTTCCTGCGCCGGATAATACACTATAGGAACCGTAATGAAAGTTATTTCCATTATTGATTATGTTTTGAATACTGCCATATTGAACTCCTGTACCATTGCCAGATAAATAGTTATAAGAACCGTAATGCGTGCCGTTTCCGGTGTTACCAATGCTTTGATAACTACCTACTTGGTTTCCGGCGCCTGCACCGGATAAGTCATTATAACTACCATAATGAGTAGCGTTTCCGCTATTGTCTATTAATTGATAGCTGCCATATTGTTCGCCTGTACCTGTGTTACTTAATAAATTATAAGAACCATAATGAGGAGAATTTCCGGAATTGGTTATGGATTGAAAAGAACCATATTGTTCGCCTGTACCCGTGTTACTTAATAGATTATAAGAACCATAATGAACTCCTGTGCCGTTGCCAACTAATGTGTTATAAGTACCATAATGATTGGCATTACCTGTATTTGATATTCTTTGATAACTACCTGTTTGGAGACCAGAACCCGTGCCACCTAATTCGTTTCGACTTCCATAATGTTGTCCCGTGCCTGAGCCAACTAATAAATTATAGTTACCATTGTGATTTCCATCTCCAGTATTATTAATCCTTTGATAAGTGCCAAATTGGACGCCTGTGCCATTGCCATCTAAATTATTATAAGAACCATAATGTTGAGCATTTCCGGTATTATTTATTCTCTGATAGGAGCCGTATTGTATACCTGAACCAATACCTGATAATGAATTATAAGAACCGTAATGGGTGCCACTACCACTTCCTGATAATCCGTTATAAGAACCATAATGCGTACTGTTGCCGGTATTGCTAATACCTTGTACAGATCCATATTGTATACCGGAACCATTACCTGATAATGTATTATAAGAACCGTAATGGGTGCCACTACCACTACCAAATAACCTATTATAACTACCATAATGAAGTGCATTGCCGGTATTTTCTATTCGTTGATAGCTGCCATATTGATTTCCGGCACCAGAGCCGGATAATACATTATAAGAACCGTAATGAAAGTTGTTTCCGGAATTATTTATGCTTTGTACAGATCCATATTGTACACCTGAACCAAAGCCGGATAATGCATTAAAACTACCATAATGTGTGCCATTTCCGGTATTGCTTATATATTGATAACTACCGAATTGTTCGCTGGTTCCCGTACCGGATAACTCATTATAACTACCATAGTGATAGTTTCCTCCGGTATTATTTATTCTCTGATAGGAGCCATATTGTCTGCCTGTACCGGTACCGGATAATATGTTAAAAGTACCGTAATGAATACCGGTGCCATCACCCGATAACCCATTAATAATACCATAATGTGTAGCGTTACCAGTATTGGTTATATTTTGATAAGAACCATATTGTGCTCCTGTCCCTGTTCCGGATAACAAATTATAAGAACCTATATGGCTTCCAACACCAGTATTGGTAATAGTTTGATAACTACCTATTTTAACTCCTGCTGTTGCTCCATTAATTAAAATATTTACGCCTCGCTCTCCGGTAGTTTCTATATCTAAGCTGTGACCTGCCGTGGTTTTTCCTATAGCTACATTGCCTTGGGTATATATATTATCAGTTATATTATTAGGTGGACTGGTACTGCCTTCTTCATACCAATCGTGGTCACTTATTGCTGTGTTTGTGGTTATTAATTTTTCCCATACCGTGCCGTTAAAACTATAATATCCCACACCGTCGCCACCCGTTACTCCGGCATTGGTGTTGTATATTAATAAACCCGTGGCTGCAGTATTTACGCCGTCTAACATCGTATCGTTTACATCGCTTAACGATACGCGGGGTATTAATAAACCTTTATTAGTGGCGGTTATATCCAATTGAGACGAAGCATCCGGGGTGGTGGTGCCTATGCCTACTTGCGAAAATAATGTGTTTGTTGTTGCAAGTAATACCAATAATACTATTACTTTTTTTAGATTATTATTTACTTCCATAACTG
>JALWYP010000088.1 GCA_026992695.1 Flavobacteriaceae bacterium | reverse complement strand
TTTTTATTCAATTTCTATTTTGCACGCTCGGGTTTTAATATAAAAGCGGCAGGAAAATGACGCTTGATTTCTAACAAAGCTCTGTCTGCTTTAAAACGCGAATTAAAATTACCTGCCCATACTTTATAATTGGGTGTTTCATACTCAATAGAAGCAGGCCAAGAACCATAAAAATTACGATATTTTTTTAGCACCGAATTTGCTTTGTTTTTTTCACCGTAATACAATTGTATGGTATAACCATCGCTTAACTTATTTCGTTTCTCCAAATCCTTTTTTAAAGAAACTAAATCTTTAATCTTAGGGTTTTCATGTAGCATTACATTTCCGTTTTGAGCAACTAAAATAGTAGAGCCGAATAAAAATAAAAAACAAATTATCAGTACGTTACGCATAAGTTAGAGGTTCTATTAAGTTAATTCACTTCTGCAAATGTATAGCATTATAACGGTATTTGACACCATTTTGTTATTTAGAATTACTATAAATTACAAATTAACACTTTATTTACATTTCTAAAATCGACTTAATATGTTATTTTCGTGCCGTTATTTGTGGCAAGTAAAAAAGTAGTGTTATTTTGTAAATTATAACCAATTGCGTGCCAAACTATTGATGATAATATAATTATTAATATGAAAAAGGTAAACTACCGCAATCTATCCTCTTATTTTTCTTTCTTATTGTTGGCTTTATTGCTAACTTTTTCGGCAACCACTTTTGCGCAAGGTGATCCTGCTGCAGGCGAAAAATTGTTTAAGTCAAATTGTGCAGCTTGTCATAAGCTTGACAAAAAAGCAGTAGGACCTGCCTTAAGGGGAGTGTCCGAAAAGTATGACACAGACTGGTTGCATAACTGGATTAAAGACAGTCAAGGTCTAATTAAATCTGGTGATGCAAAAGCAAAGCAAGTTTTTGAAGACAATAATAAGTCTGTAATGACTTCTTTTCCTCAACTATCAAGTGAGGATATCGATAATATTTTGGCTTATACCAGCCAACCAAAACCAGAACCAAAGCAAGCAGAAGCTACCTCAACTACAGTGGCTGCTAATGATGATTCGGGAGTTACAAATACTATAATATTAGTAGCTTTAGCAATGGTGTTTTTGTTGTTAGTGGTATTGCTGTACTTAGTAAATAAAACACTTCGAAGTATTGCGGCTGCAAATGGAGTAGATTATGAAGGAAAAGAAAAAGGAACATCACTTTGTAAAGCCTTTGTTAAAAATCAATTTTTGTTATTGGTTTCTGCAATTGTTTTACTGTTAGTTTCTGCCTATTTAATGTTTGCCTATTTTATGCAAGTAGGTGTAGATCAAGGGTATCAGCCCGTTCAGCCCATTCATTATTCCCATAAAATACATGCCGGAGATAATAAAATAGACTGTAATTATTGCCATTCATCTGCTCGAAGAAGTAAAACATCAGGTGTGCCGTCATTAAATGTTTGTATGAATTGTCATAAAAACATTAGTGAAGTTGCCGAAGATACCGGTAATGAAGAATATTCAAAAGAATTTTATGATGCTGAAATAGCCAAACTATACGATGCTGTTGGTTGGGATGCAGAAAACATGCAATATACCGGAGAAACCAAACCGGTTAAATGGGTTAGAATTCATAACCTACCCGATTTTGTTTACTTTAATCATTCACAACACGTCACAGTTGCCGGAGTTGAGTGTCAAAAATGTCACGGACCGGTAGAAGAAATGGAAATTATGGAACAATTTGCACCACTAACCATGGGATGGTGTATAAACTGTCATAAAGAAACCAACATTAAGTTAAAAGACAATAAATATTACGAAAAAATTCACGAAGAACTCTCTAAAAAATACGGTATCGAAAAATTAACCGCTGCCGAAATGGGAGGACTAGAGTGTGGAAAATGTCATTATTAATAATGATTAAAAAAGAAAATTAGTACTAACATTAATTACTAAAACCAAAGCTCTAAAAAGTAGGTTTTTAAATAAACAATATGGCATCAAACAAGAAATACTGGAAAAGTGTTGAAGAGCTAAAAAAAGACAGCTCAATTGTGAAGACGCTACAACAAAAAGAATTTGTTGAAGAAATACCTGTTGATGAATTTTTAGGCGATAAAAAAACGCTAGAAACTTCTTCAACAACCCGTCGAGATTTCTTAAAATATGTAGGATTTACTACAGCCGCCGCTTCATTGGCTGCTTGCGAAGGACCTGTAATGAAAACCATTCCATACGTAGTAGCTCCGGATGAAATCATACCCGGCGAAGCAAATTACTATGCTTCAACAATGGCTGATGGGTTTGATTTTGCTAATATTTTAGTAAAAACCAGAGAAGGGCGACCTATTAAAATAGAACGC
>JALWYP010000087.1 GCA_026992695.1 Flavobacteriaceae bacterium | reverse complement strand
AAATTATAACTGCCATAAAAAACCATCCTAAAAACAAAATTTTTGCTACCGGAAGAAGCTTGGTTTATTCCAACAAAACAACTCGTTATAAAAACGAACACCTTCCTAAAGACGGTACAACAAACGACCTTAACTATTTTAAAGTAATAAGCAACGCATTGCCTCCTATTAACTCTTCCAATTCGGTTATTTATAAAACTTTATTTGAAGAAAAAGGATATTTTAATCCGGATCAAAAACAACACGAAGACCACGATTTATGGATGCGACTTTGCGTAAACGAAAATGTAGTTTTTATTAATAAAAACTTATCTTTTTACCGAAAAGAAGTTGAACAATCAGCTTCTCAAAAAAACTATGAAGCATTAGACCTTTGCAAGTATATAAACACTATTTTAAAGGTAAGAAATCAACTAACCGACGAAGAAAAATACTACTTTAAACAATACTACCAACCTTTTTTATTAATCTCCTACATAAAAAATTATAAAAATTATACTTTTGAAGAAGACCAAATGGTTTACACAAACATAAAACCATTAGTTACAGGTAACTATTTGTTATTATTAAAAACACTAAAACTGTTACCTTACAAAAACACCTATAAAATACTTAAACATTTAAAAAAATAATGCAGGATAAAAAGGTGAATTTATTTATTGTGGGAGCTATGAAAGCCGGCACTACTTCGTTTGTAGAAATGCTGTCTACGAACAACGATGTTTATGTTCCTCCGGTAAAAGAACCTCATTATTTTATAAACAATTTGCCAAAAAACATTTGTGAACCTTCCCGATTTTTTTCGTTAAACAACTACTTGCAAAACGAATTCCCGAAACCGCTACATATTACAAAAATAGAAACCGAAGAGCAGTACAAAAAAGTTTATTCATTACAAAACAACCAGACCTACTTGGCAGATGCCAGTACCTGCTATTTAACCGCTCCCGAAAGCCCCGAACTAATAAAAAAGTATAATCCCGATGCAAAAATCATCATTTTGTTGCGCAATCCCTTGCAAAGAGCTTTTTCGCACTATACAATGGCAGTAGGTTTAGCAAGAGAAACCAGAAGTTTTAACGAGGCGATAAAACAAGAAATAGTCGCCTATAAAAACAAAACATTACCTTGGCATAGTTATTTAAAAATGAGTATGTATAAAAAACCCGTAGAGCGATACCAATCTTTATTTGATTCTGTTTTATTACTTACTTTTGAAGAATTATATAACCAACCCGAAGAAACATTAAACAAGGTGGCAACATTTTTACAAATTAAACCATTTACCGCTATAAAGACTGTACATAAAAATAAAAGTAAAACCCTTCGGTTTAAAAAAGTCTTTTTCTATTTAAAGAAAATAGGTTTAAAAGACCTTTTTTCTAAAGTTGTACCGCGTACAATCAGGCATAAAATTTTTTCTATGGTTAGCACCGACAAAAAACCTGAAATTACGCTTACCCAAAACGTAAAAAAAGAACTCGAAAGTATTTTTAATCAATAACCCAATGTTTGTACTAAATGCTTCCATTTGCATCCTTCTGTTTTTAATTGGGTTTTCACTTCCAAACCTCTTTAAAGAACTAAATAAGGATGAAAAGAAGTTTTTAAAAAAATTATTTTTTTACCATCTGGCAATTGCCGTTTTGTTTCATTTTTATATTGTTTTTGCAGGAGGAGATGCCATTTATTATTGGCTTACACCTAAAGAAGAATCGTTTCAAGATATATTTAATCTGGCAAAAACAGGCAATGCTTCCGGTATACTATATTTACTAAATTATTTTCCAGCTAAAATCCTTAATTTATCTTTTTTTACCGGAAATATGCTATATGCGCTACTAGGGTATATTGGCTTTATCTATTTTTATGCGACCGGAAAATTTTTACTGAAAAATTTTCTAGGCAACAAACCAATAAAACTACTTGGAATATCGCTTTTTCCTTGGATATTCTTTTTGCCTAACCTTCATTTCTGGTCTTCCGGAATAGGTAAAGACAGTATTCTTTTTTTCTGCATTGGAGGGTTTATTTATGCATTGCAAAATATTAAAAAACGGTATTTTATCCTGCTTGTTAGCTTGGTTCTATCTTTTGCAGTACGACCCCATATTACTATGTTTTTGTTGGTTTCTTTTTCTGCCGGCTATGTTTTGGACGGACGATTAAAAGCATATCAAAAGTTTTTTATTCTTCTTTTATTTATTGTTGGAATTGCTTTTACATATCAATACGTTTTACAGTTTGTACAATTAGAAAGTTTTGAGACCAAAACAATAGAAGAATTTGCCACAACGAAAGCTTCTAAACTAAACAAAGTAGGTTCGGGATCGGGTATTGATATCTCCGGATATCCTTTTCCGTTAAAAGTGTTTACCTTTT
>JALWYP010000086.1 GCA_026992695.1 Flavobacteriaceae bacterium | reverse complement strand
TTGGAATTACATTTAAAATCAATTAATTACAAATTTTTAAACAGATGAAAAAAATACAAATGGTCGACCTGAAAGGTCAATACGAAAAGATAAAAGATCAAGTAAATAAATCGGTGCTGGACGTAATTGAATCTACCGCATACATTAACGGTCCGGAGGTACACCAATTTCAAAAAGAACTCGAAGAATATTTGGGCGTGAAGCATGTAATTCCTTGTGCCAACGGAACCGATGCACTTCAAATTGCAATGATGGGCTTGGGATTACAACCCGGCGATGAAGTAATTACCGCCGACTTTACCTTCGCGGCAACGGTAGAAGTAATTGCATTGTTAGGACTTACACCGGTGTTGGTAGATGTTGACCCCGAAAGTTTTAATATTGATGTGGAAGCAATTAAAAAAGCCATTACTCCCAAAACCAAAGCCATTGTACCGGTTCATTTATTTGGATTGGCTGCCAATATGGATGAAATTATGGAAATTGCCCGGCAACATAATTTGTTTGTAATTGAAGACAACGCACAAGCCATTGGCGGATACTATACCACAAAAACCGGAAAAAAACTAAAAACCGGAACCATTGGTGATGTGGGTTCTACCTCATTTTTTCCTTCCAAAAATTTAGGCTGTTATGGCGATGGCGGAGCCATTTTTACCAATAACGACGACTTGGCACATACCGTTAGAGGAATTGTAAACCACGGAATGTACAAACGCTATCACCACGATGTGGTAGGTGTAAACTCAAGATTAGACTCCATACAAGCAACCATATTAAGAGCCAAATTACCACATCTAGATAGTTATAACAAAGCCAGAAGAGAAGCTGCAAAAAAATACACCGAAGCATTTTCCGGCATCGAAAACATTTGTACGCCCTCCTGTGGGTGCGATGCACAGCATAGTTGTAATTGTCACGTGTTTCACCAATACACCTTAAAAGTTAAAAACACAGACAGAGATGCCTTGGTACAACACTTAAACGAAAACGGAATACCTTGCGGTGTGTATTATCCCATTCCGTTGCATCTTCAAAAAGCCTATGCAGACAGTAGGTATAAAGAAGAAGATTTTATGATAACCAATCAGTTGGTTAAAGAAGTTATTTCCTTACCTATGCACACCGAATTAGATGATGAACAAATACAATTTATCACACAAACCGTAATTAATTTTGTAACCAAATGAGTAAAATACTGGTAACCGGAGGCTTAGGCTATATAGGTTCGCATACCGTTGTCGAATTGCAAAACAGTGGTTTTGAGGTTGTAATTGTAGATAATTTATCCAATTCATCCATAGCTGTATTAGACGGTATTGTTGCCATTACCGGAATAAAACCCCATTTTGTAAAAATGGATCTTCGTGAAAAAGATTCGGTAAATAATTTTTTTGAAAAACATCAGGATATCAAGGGAATAATTTATTTTGCTGCCAGTAAAGCGGTAGGAGAGAGTGTAGAGAATCCGTTGTTGTATTATGAAAATAACATAAATACGTTGGTTTATGTGCTTCAAAACTGTGTGAAACATGACATTTCAAATTTTATTTTCAGTTCGTCTTGTACTGTTTACGGCGAACCCGATTCGTTACCCATTTCGGAAGAAGCACCTGTAAAAAAAGCTACTTCGCCTTACGGAAACACCAAACAAATTAGCGAAGAAATTTTACAAGATACCTGTTCGGTTTCCAACCTAAAAAGTGTTGCATTGCGTTATTTTAATCCCATAGGAGCGCACGACTCGGCTTTAATCGGAGAACTTCCGTTGGGCATACCTCAAAATTTGGTACCTTTTATTACGCAAACCGCAATAGGTTTACGAGAGCAACTACAGGTTTTTGGCGACGATTATCCCACACCGGACGGAAGTTGTATAAGAGATTATATTCACGTAGTAGATTTGGCAAAAGCCCATGTGGTGGCATTGCAACGCTTGCTATCTCACAAAAATACTTCCGGTTTTGAAGTTTTTAACATCGGTACCGGAAAAGGAAGCAGTGTGCTGGAAGTTGTAAATACATTTGAAAAAGTTACGGGAAATAAATTAAACTATAAAATAGCAAACAGGCGCTCCGGAGACGTAATTGCAGTGTATGCAGATACCCTAAAAGCAAATAATGAATTGGGTTGGAAAGCACAAAAAACATTAGAGGAAGCCTTGCTTTCTGCTTGGAATTGGGAGAAGAAAATCAGGCATCAGTAGCTTGTTGCGATGCGTTCTTAATCTGAAATCACAGAAAAAAAAGGTAGCGTAAAGTTTATGTAACAAAAAATCAATACTTTTAGCTTTTTAAAAAACAGTTATCCCTATGAAACAAATTATTTTTATATTTTTTATCCTCTTTACGACCGTTGTTTTTTCTCAAGACACCTATATTT
>JALWYP010000085.1 GCA_026992695.1 Flavobacteriaceae bacterium | reverse complement strand
ATCTCGAATAACCACAACTTTTGTTTTTTGTCCTTTTTCAAATTTTGAAAGTGCTTTCATATAACTCATCATATCCACGATTTCTAAATCGCCTACTTTCATCACGATATCTCCTTTTTTCATTCCGGCTACTTGAGCGGGTTTTCCATCGGTTACGCCGTCTATTTTCATTCCGGCTTTATCATACATATAATCCGGTACAACACCCAAGGTTACTTTAAATTTTGGTGTATTTTCACTTTCATTTTTAGTTTTTCTAAAAGCCATTTTCCCGTTATCATCTAAATCTGTAATGATTGCCAAAATATAGTTGGCTACTTTTTCCATTCCCTCATAATTTAATTTATCGGCATCATCTGTAGGTTTGTGATAATCCTCATGTTGTCCGGTAAAAAAATGCAATACCGGAACATCTGCTAAGTAGAATGAAGTATGGTCGCTAGGTCCTACGCCGGATTCTTTTTCAATAATTTTAAACTCTTCGTTATTGGCATTTACCACTTGACTAAACATCGGAGAAGTTCCTACACCGTAAACAGCAAGCGTACTGTCTTGTTTTAATCTTCCTACCATATCCATATTTAGCATATAATTTACTTTGTCAAGGTCTATGGTTGCGTTTTTAGCAAAATAATTAGATCCCAAAAGTCCCATTTCCTCTCCTGAAAAAGAAATAAACAAATAATTATTGTGTTTATCTTTTCCTTTTAACTTTTCGGCAAGATGTAACATCATTGCCACACCACTGGCGTTATCATCGGCTCCGTTATGGATTGCGTTATCTTCTCCTCTGTGAAGCGTACCTTCTATTCCGTGACCTAAATGATCAAAATGAGCTCCAATAATAACGGTATTATCGGCTTTATTATCTAAAAATGCTACTACATTTACACCGGTAATGGTACTGTCTTGTTGGGTTTCTACAAATTGTGCTTTTCCGTGCGGATGTGTTTTTGGTTTAAAGGTAAAAGGTTGTAAATATCCTTCGGTTCCGGCAGGTTGCAACCCAAGTTTCTTAAATCTCTGAGCAATATAATTGGCTGCTTCTCTTTCGGTTGGGGTTCCTGTTTCTCTTCCTTCCAGTTTATCATCAGCTAAGAAATAAACATCATCTTTCATTGTAACCGACTTAACCGGTGCTTCGTTTTTACAAGAAGCCAACACAATAAGTGCAAAAAATAGTAAAAATGCTTTCATCGTTATTTTTTTTTAATATTTCGTTATTTATTAAGTAAAACAAAGGTTTTTTAATCTTCAATGTTTCGTTATTTTTGCGCAAAATTACACTAATCATGAGATATTTCCTATTTTTATTTGTATTTACAAGTTTAATTTCTTGCAAAGAAGAAACCTCGCAAAAGAAAGAAGCCGGATCGACCAATAAAGAGATTACAACCCATACCAAAAATCCGCTAATTTTTCCCGAGGAAAAACATTTTAAAAATATACGTCAAGTTACTTTTGGCGGTGATAATGCCGAAGCCTATTGGAGTTTTGACGATAAACAACTGGTTTTTCAATCCAATAATAAAGCCTGGGGCGTAAATTGTGACCAAATGTTTTTAATGAATGCCAACGATATTTTTAAAGACAATAAACCGCCAATGATTAGTACCGGAAAAGGCCGTACCACTTGCGCCTATTTTTTACCGGATAACAAACATTTTGTTTATGCCTCTACTCATTTGGTAGATGAAAATTGTCCCGAAGTTCCGCTTCGAAAAGAAGGCAGGTATGTATGGCCCGTATATGACAGTTTCGATATTTTTGTAGCTGATTTGGAAGGAAATATCACAGCACAACTTACTAACGAACCAGGATACGATGCCGAAGCAACCGTTTCGCCAAAAGGTGATAAAATTGTTTTTACCTCCACCCGAAGCGGAGACCTAGAATTATATACCATGAATCTGGACGGTAGTGATGTAAAACAAATTACCAACGAGCTGGGATATGACGGAGGTGCCTTTTTCTCTCCAGACGGGACGAAACTAATTTTTAGATCGTCACGTCCCAAAACAAAAGAAGAAATTAAAAAATACAAAGATTTACTTGCCGAAGGACTGGTAGAACCCACCAACATGGAATTATTTATTTGTAATGCTGACGGAAGCGACTTAAAACAAATCACTCACTTGGGCAATGCCAATTGGAGTCCGTTTTTCTTACCCGACGGAAAACGAGTGTTATTTTCTTCAAATTTTGAAGCAGAAAGAGGATTCCCATTTAATTTGTATATGATTGATATTGATGGAAAAAACCTTGAACGCGTTACACATAGTGAAACGTTTGATGCTTTTCCCGTTTTTTCGAATGATGGCAAGTATTTAATTTTTTCATCCAATCGAAACAATGGAGGCGGACACGATACCAACCTTTTTATCACCGAATGGGTAGAGTAATTTTTATTGGTGAGTTGGTGAGTTGATGAGTGAAACTGTATATTGCCTACTGAATACTGCAGACTGCAAACTGATAAAAACATAAATCCCACCATCCGGTATCTTTTTTTCCTAAAATTATAGTAGCTTTGAAACGCATAAAATGCAAAGGAATATCGCTATGCCTGCAAACAAAAGGAAAAACAAGTATTTATCGCTTTCTAATCCTATTTTAATCGGATTAATTTGTGGGTTATACCCCTTTTTGTTTTACACCTCCAATAATTATTTTGCGGTAAACTCTACCGAACATTTTTTGTTTTTTGCCTCCTTCTTTATAGGTATTCCGATAGTAATTTTTCTTCTGTTTTATCTGTTTTCAAAAAAAAATCCATTTCTGAAAAAACGTAAAAACCAACTCTTATTTATACTTATCATCTTTGTTACGGCTTTTTTTGCTTCGTATGCTTCCACACTATTAATAAAGAAAAAGTTTTTAAGTGTTGTTTTAATACTAAGTGGTTTGCTCTCTTTTAAACTTTCACACACATATAAAAAACTACTATTGTTACAATTAATTATGAGTGTGCTTCCTATTTTTAAATTGGGAATAAAAATAACAGACAATTTAAAAGCAGATAAGAAAATTAAAACCTTCAATAAGGTTAAACCCATTACTTTTAAAAGCACACCCAATGTGTATATGATACAACCGGACGGGTATGTTTCAAAATCGGTTATGGAAGATTCTTTATATCGATATAAAAACAATTTTTACAACTGGTTGGAAACTCAAAATTTTACATTATATCCCAATTTTAGAAGTAATTACCCGGCAAGTCTACCCTCTAACGCTTCGATGTTTTTAATGAAGCAACATTTATTTTTTAATATGACTTTCCCTGATTTAGAAATGCCCCGTGCGCGGGAGGTAATTTGCGGGAACAATCCGGTACTTTCCACTTTTAAAAATAACGGATACAAAACCTATATGATTGTTCAGGATGATTATTTTCAACAAAATCGTTGTAAACAACAGTACGATTATACAAATATTGATATAAAAGACCTTCCTTATTTTAGTAGTGGCGGTGAAAACAGAGCCGATGTTTTTATGGATTTTAAAAAAGCTTTTAAAGAGAGAACAACTAAGCCCAGATTCTTTTTTATAGAAAAACTATTACCCCACCACGTTCATTTTTCAGGCAACAAGAATAACCGAAAAGAACGCGAACGAGAAGAATACCTCGCTAAAATTGAAGAGGTGAATCTATGGTTAAAAAATATATTGGCTTTTATCGCCGAAAATGACCCAAATGCTATTATTATAGTACTGGCAGATCACGGTGGCTGGGTAGGAATGGAAAGTTATAACGAAATGTTTCAAACCAAAAACAAAAGTAAAATAAAATCTATTTTCGGGAATCTGGCTGCCATTAAATGGAACGGTTATCTAAATGCAAACCAAGACAAACATCTAACTTCTACCGTAAATGTTTTTAAAGTCTTATTTTCGGTGTTAAGTAAGGACGAAACTTTGTTACAATTGGATGAAGACAATTCGAGTTACAACTTACTCATTGATGGGTATTTTTCAAAAAAAGTGAATCGGGTAATTGATAACAATGGAACGGTTATTTATTAAGCAAAACATTGCCTATCCTACACTAATAGCTATTTTATCAGGTCTATATCCTGTGCTGTTTTATTACAGTAATAATTATCATATTGTCAATTCTTGGGAACATGTTAGGTATTTTACCCTTGTTTTTTTAACGATTCCGATTGTTGTATTTGTCTTCATTTCTTTACTTTTTAGTACAAAAAAAAATCTAAAACAAAAAAAGTATGTACTCCCTTTTTTAAGTGCATTCACTCTATTATACCTCCTCAAGATTTGCGTTTTCATTCAGGTAGAACGAAAAATTATTGTTGGAATTATAATTCTCTCTATTGCTTTTAGCTATTTCTTAAACAGGTATTTTAAACAATGGCTCCAATTTTTGGTTTTGCTAAACATTATAGGGTTTATCGCCTTATCAAACACCATTTACAAACGTCTCAATTATTCAAAAGAATGGATGCAACAACCCGATGAGATTGTCTCGGTTTTGTTTAAAAAGAAACCCAACGTGTATTTTATTCAACCGGACGGATATGCAAACCCATCACAGTTAAAAAGTGATTATTATCAATTTGACAACAGCGATTTTGAATCGTTTTTAAGTCAACAAAACTTTATTTTTTATCCCGACTTTAGAAGTAATTATTCCACAACGTTATCTTCAAACGGTGCTATTTTTACAATGAAACACCATTATTATAATTTGGATTCTCAATCCAACGAAGTACAATTTGCTAGAAAAATTATTATTTCAGATAATGATGTATTATCTGTTTTTAAAAACAACGGTTATAAAACCTACTACTTGGCAGAATCCCCCTATTTATTACTTAACAGACCTTTGATGGGTTACGATTACTGTAATATTAACTATCAAGATTTTAAGTTTTTAAACGAAGGAATAGGCAAGACGTGGGAAATTAAAGAGCCCCTTAAACAAGTTGTTTATGAAAAGACCAAACAACCAAAATTTGTTTTTCTAGAATTATTAAAACCATGGCATATTGAAAGTCGAAAAAACACTTCTACCGGTGCAGAAACAGAACGAAAAAAATACTTAGAACGCCTTCAAGAATCCAATCAAATTCTCAAGCAACTCATTACTGAGATACTAACTAACGATTCGCAAGCATTAATTCTCATTATGGCAGATCACGGGGGTTATGTTGGGATGGATTACACAGACCTATCTTCTACAAAAACAGAAGACCCTAAACTTATAAACTCAATTTTTACCAGCATTCTTGCCATTCATTGGGGGGAAAAAACAAAACCCGATTATACATTCACTTCTTCGGTAAATATATTTAGAACTTTATTTTCTTATCTTTCGGAAAATAATAATTATTTAAAACACCTAGAAGAAGATGCCAGTTATATCATCCTTAAAAGCAATATTAAGAAAGGAATATACAAATACATAGATTCACAAGGAAATCCGGTTCTTGAAAAAATAAAATGAGTTTTACCCATACCATAAACAAATTACTTTCCGGTAAACTAAAACCGGTTTTTTACGGATTAGCAGCCGGTTTGTATCCTGTATTTTTTTACTATTCAAACAATTATGCATTGGTGAAGTCATATAAGCATTTATTGTTTTTTGTTTGTGTTTTTTTATTGGTTCCTATTGTAGGTTTTTGGATTGCTTCGGTTATTTTTAATCTTTCCTTTCTAAAAAAATTTAAAAAATACCTTTTGCCTTTTTTAAATATATGGGTGTTTTTAACCTTACTATTAGTTTGTATTTATGCCGGAATTTCAATTTGGTATATTGTACTCACAGGTAGTATAGCAATAATTATTTCTTTGTTTTTTTATAATTACAGTTCAAAAATTGTAATTTTTCAATTAATCTTAGCATTTTTAGGACTCTTTACATTAATTCCTATCCTAATTAAACAACAATCTTTTTCTAAAGAATGGAAAAAACAACCCGACGATATCGCTTCAGTACAATTTAAGAAAAAGCCCAATGTATATTTTATTCAACCGGACGGGTATGTAAATCCTTCCGAGTTAAAGAAAGGATATTATAAGATTGATAATAGCAAATTTGAAAACTTTTTAACACAAAATAACTTCAAAATTTATTTTAATTTCAGGAGTAACTATAGTGCTACACTCCCTTCAAACAGTGCTATTTTTATGATGAAACATCATTATTACAATCGTGGTCTCACCGACGAAGAAGGTATGGATTCTAGAGCAATAATAATGAATGATAATACAGTTTTACACATTTTTAAAAACAATGGTTATAAAACCTATTTTCTTTCGCAAGGAGCTTATTTTTTATTAAACTTTCCTAAGGTAGGATATGATTATACAAATTTCTCACAAAAAGAAATTTCTTTTATTTCGCAAGGACTTAGCAAAAGATATCCAATTTTTCCAAATTTAGAAAAAATTGTACGTACAGACACGTCTAAACCTAAATTTATTTTTATTCAAATTTTTAACCCAAGACATATTAGGAGTTTTGCCAGAGGTGCTGTAAATGCAAAGGTTGAAAAAGAAAGCTGGTTAGAAAATATTGACAAAGCAAATAAAGAAATAGAAAAAACAGTGAATTTAATTCTAAAATCAGACCCTAAAGCACTTATCTTTATTATGAGTGACCACGGTGGCTATGTTGGTCTGAACGCTACTGACGATTTTTTAACAAAAACTGAAGACAGAGATTTAATTTACTCTGCTTTTAGCTCTATTTTAGCGGTACATTTACCAAATAACGAAACATTAATCAACTATGACACAAATCTAAAAACATCGGTTAATGTTTTTCGGGTCTTGTTTTCATACCTTTCTGAAAATAAAAAATACTTAACCCATCTTCAAGATAACGGAAGTTATAGTATAATCTACAAAGGAGCTACAAGAGGTATTTACAAATATATTAATGATGACGGAAATATTGTATTTGAAAAAAAATAAACTTGAAGAGAACTAATGAAACTAATAAATAAAATACTTTCCGGTAAATTCAATTTTATCCTTTTGGGGTTAGCTGTTGGATTATATCCTATTTTCTTTTATTTCAACAATAATTACACGCTTGTTAACTCAATGGCTCACGCTGTTTTTTTTCTAGCAGCTTTTATTTTGCTTCCTATGCTTCTATTTTGGGTTTTTGGATTAATTTTTTCTTTCTCTAACCTAATAAAATGGAAGAAGCTTGGTCTTACATTTTTAAGCATTTTTATTTTATTAGTTCTAATGGAAATCTGTATTTACGCAGGTATTCAGAAAAAAATATCCTTACTCATTTTACTGGTTTCGTTACTTCTGGCATTTCTTTTAAAGAAACAACATTCTAAAATAGTGCTTTTTCAACTGGTATTGGCATTGGTAGGGTTTCTTATGTTTGGTGCTACAGTAATAAGGAAAAAATCTTTTTCAGAAAAATGGAAAAAACAACCCGATGCTATTTCAAAAGTTATTTTTAAAAAGAAACCGAATATCTATTTTATACAACCGGACGGCTATACCAACCCATCTGAACTAAAACGCGGTTTCTACAACTTAAATAACAGTAATTTTGAAAGTTTTTTAACCCAAAATAATTTTAAAATATACCCCAACTTTAGAAGTAACTATGCCTCTACATTACCTTCAAACAGCTCTATTTTTATGATGAAGCATCATTATTACAACAAAGGGTTAAACGATGAAGATGGTCTAGATGCGCGTAATGTGATTATTCATAACAATACCGTACTTTCTATTTTTAAAAACAATAATTACAAAACGTTTTTTTTAACCGAAAGCCCCTATTTTTTAATAAATAGACCAAAATTAGGATACGATTATTCTAATTTCTCTTTTTCTGAAATTTTTTTACCCCGATTTAGAAGTTTTGCAAAAAAACCAAGATTGGAAAGGTCAAAATAAATTTTAAAAATATTCATATACTCTTCATGCAATTGATTATGTAACGTTTCAATCTCTTTAACTGACTTCTCATTAAAAATAGCCAAAAGTACCTGTCCATCAGAGTAGAACCACTTACCAAAGGTACAAGAGTCAGAAGTTAAAGGAATATCTTCTTCTCTAATTTCTAAACCATTCACCAACGATTTAGCTTTTTGAACCC
>JALWYP010000084.1 GCA_026992695.1 Flavobacteriaceae bacterium | reverse complement strand
AACCAATAGTCAGTTATTAAAGGAGTTTGGTATTGTTGCTTCTATTAATATTTTAGCCATATTTTTATTAAGTCTTATTATTATTCCCATAGTGTATAGTTTTATGGCTCCACCAAAACACAAGCACTTAAAACATTTAAGCAAACAATGGATTAATAAATTTGTTAATTGGATTGAACGAATGGTGAAAAATCATCGAATAGCCATTTATGTAACTGCCGTGGGATTGCTTTGTTTAAGTATTGTAGGAATTACAACTATAAAAGTTTCGGGAAGTCTTATTGAAGATATGCCCAAAAAAACCGAATTTTATAAAGATATCAAGTTTTTTGAAAAGGAGTTTGAAGGTATTATGCCTCTAGAAGTGCTAATAGACACAAAGCGAAAAAAAGGAGTAATGAGTCCTGCTACATTAAAACGAATTGATAAACTACAAGAATACCTCTATGAATTTCCCGAATTTTCTAAACCCTTATCTGTCGTAAATTTGGTAAAATATGCCAAGCAGGCGTATTACAATGGCAACCCGGAATATTATCAGCTCCCCAATAGCCAAGAACGAACGTTTATAATGTCGTATTTAAAAAACAGCAATAAAAAGACTAATTTATTAGAAAGTTATGTAGATGCCACTGGGCAATATGCCCGCGTAACTACCTTTATGAAAGACACCAAAACCGAACGTTACGACCGTATTGAAGAAGATGTTTTGGCAAAAATACACAAATTGTTTCCGGAAGAACGCTACCATGTAACCTTAACAGGCAAAGCTTTGGTTTTTCAAAAAGGAACCAAATATTTAATTAACAACCTTATTCTTTCTCTCTCTTTAGCCATTTTATTGATTGCTATTTTTATGGCATGGATGTTTAGAAACCTAAAAATGATAGTCATTTCGTTAATTCCCAATCTGCTCCCACTTATTATTACGGCAGGATTAATGGGTTTTATGGGCGTGCCTATTAAACCTTCTACCATTTTGGTTTTTAGCATTGCTTTTGGAATTTCGGTAGATGATACCATTCACTTTTTAGCAAAATATCGACAGGAATTAATTACGCATCATTGGCGGATTAGAAAATCTGTTTTTGCCGCTTTACGCGAAACAGGAGTGAGTATGTTTTATACCTCTATCGTCTTGTTTTTTGGTTTTTCTGTATTTGCCATTTCAAGTTTTGGCGGTACGGTAGCCTTGGGGATTTTGGTTTCTATTACTTTGTTGTTTGCTATGTTATCTAATTTGTTATTACTCCCCTCGTTATTGCTTTCGTTAGAGAGAAGTATAGCCAATAAAGAGACACTTAAAAAACCGGCACTTAAAATCATTGAAGACGAAGAATCTGACTTATTGGATAAATAAAGAATGTAAGCCAAATCATTCAATTATCCATAAAATTATAGCTTTTCATTTCTTTCTTTTGATTTCATCAAATTCTTCTGGTATTTACTTTGAACAATATCAATGAGCACCATCACAAAAATCACAAAATAGAAGGTAGTTTTACTCATTGGCGTAACGGGATTTCTAAATAAAGTGAGATGTGCTAAATGTCCGCCTTCCGAAAGGAGCATAATCCCTACGATAAGTAAAATAAATAACCCCAGTACTTCGTACATTCTGTTTTTTTGAAGAAACTCTGAAACTTTATCTGCTAAAACAATCATAAGTATTCCTCCGGCAACAATGGCAATGGTCATTAAAATTAATTGCGGGATATAATCCATACCACTGGTTAATGCCATAGCGCTTAAAATAGAATCGAATGAAAAAACAAGATTCATTATTACAATCCAAAAAATTAAAGTTTTCACCGATCCTTTTTTTTCTTCATTATCCCTGTGCTCCTTTAAGAGCATCATATGCCAGATTTCTTTAATAGCGGTATAAATAATAAAAATTCCCCCGCCTAAAACAATCAAACTATGTATGTTAACTTCAAACTCTAAATAACCATTATCATCCAACGAAGCAAAAGGGTTTTGAAAATATTGTATTAAGGACATTAAGGCAAAAAGCAAAACGATACGAAGTATAATAGCCAGTCCTATACCTAGTTTACGAACATAACTTTGCTTGTTCTCCGGAGCTTTTTTAGACTCTAAAGCAATGTATAATAAGTTATCGAACCCTAATACTATTTGAAGTAAAACGAGCATTAATAGGGTAAATAAACTGTTAAAAGTAAAGAGTTGATCCATTTTTATTGTTTTTTAAATAAGTACATCTTACAAAATCGGTTAATTTCTTCTTTGCTTGATTCATATGTTTTCCAAACAGAAGAACACCACTTTTTTATCATTTGGTCACGGTTTAATTCGCTTTTAAGAACATCAGATATAGTTATTTCGCCCCGATTTTCAGGAAGTTTAATTTCAGGAAGATAATCTTTGTA
>JALWYP010000083.1 GCA_026992695.1 Flavobacteriaceae bacterium | reverse complement strand
CGTTATGCCATCAGAAATAAAAAGTAAGGAATGGAAATGAAAGATAACAAAGTAATTGTTTTAGCAGATTAGAATTCTTTACTTTTTTTAAAAGAAGTATATCTAAAAAAAATAGTTAAAAACCCGAGTAGTATTTATTACTTGGGTTTTTTGTGTTTAAAACCTAATCTATTTTAGAAGTAATCTTTTTCAGTTGTTGTAACAACTCTTAATCATTTTCGTCATGCTAAGACACAAACTTAATCTTTCCGAGAATACTATCACGATTGTTATTAATTAGATTAATGTAATTTTCTCTAGCTTAATTTTTCGGAAAAAACCAAAATCGTTTCCTATGAAAAAACTTCTTAAATTTTTAAAGTGGACCCTAATTTCAGTTGTTATCGTATTGATTATCGGAATTTTATACATTAGATTTACTCGAAAAGTAGATGTAATAATTTACCAAGCCAGTAATTTTAAACCCTACGAAAAATTTGAAACTCCATTTGCAGTTGAAGAAAACTTTATTACAGTAGCTAAAGATGTAAAACTACATACTGCTCTTTTTAAACCGGACTCCATCACGCCAATAGCAACCATTTTTCATTGTATGGGAAAGGGTAATAATTTATTGTTAGTACAAAACTCCTACAAGCCCCTGTTGGATGCTGGTTTTCAAATATTTTCTTTTGAATATCGCGATGTGGGATTATCAACAGGGAAATCTGTTAATTCCCTAACACTTAAAAATGATGTTTTGTTTTTATTTGATGAAATAGCTAAGAACCCCACGGTTAACGGAAAACCTATTATTGTATGGGGAAGATCAATGGGTTCTGCTTTTGCTACGATGACTGCTTCAGAGAGAAATGATGAAATAAATGGATTAGTACTGGAAGGAGGATTTAATTCATTTATAGACATTGCTAAACAATACGCAGAGTTTATTCATTTAAAACATTTTAAATGGTTGATTCCCTTAGTTATGAATAATGATTTTCCTGCCGAAAAAGAAATAAAAAATATTACCAAACCGGTTGTGATAATTCATAGTTCAGAAGATACAGCAGTTCCTATAGCGTTAAGTAAAAAACTTTATGATGCATCTAATAAAGAAACCACAAGATTTTGGGAAATTAAAGGACAACATATTTACGGAATAAAATTATACGAAAAAGAATATGTGGCTTCCTTTAAGAAGTTAGTGGAGTAGAAAATAATTTTACCTACGGTAGTTTTAAGAATAGTGATCTGTATTGGTTATTAATCACTAAGATTTAAAATGGTCTCAAAACTAGCTCTTTTCTTGTAATCGGGGTCGTAATGTACAAAAGCAATTTTTCCGTTTTGATTTATTACATAGGTCGCCGGAACCGGTAAAACAGCATTATCTGGCTCATTATATTTTTTGATTTTGTTTAAAGTGAATTTATAAAAATTGGTAACATTTTGTTTGTTTACATCAAAGGCTACCAGATATTCATTCATAATTTTATTGTCTGTATCATGAATAATAGAATAATTGACCTCAAATAGTGTAGATGTTTCTTTAGTTTTTTCAATATTTTCGGGAGTAACAACAAGAACTTGATATCCTTTTTTTGTAAGTTGTTCCAAATTTTCACTTAATGCTTTTAAGTGTCTACGACAGTACGGGCACCAATTTCCTCTGTAAAATAAGAGTAGTATTTTATTATGTTGTAAAATAATATCAGAATTTATTCGGTTTCCAAATTGGTCTATTCCCAAAATAGTTGGAGCGTTATCCCCTATTTTTAAATGTTCTTCATTAATTTGTGCATAGCCCGTAAGGGTAACAAGAACCAGTAAGTATAAAATTTTTTTCATAAATAACAAGTATAAACTCATAGTCGAAAAAAAATCGAATACTTACACCAAGCAAGAGGTTGTAAAAGAAGTAATGTTTGCATTATAAATGCAACTATCTTTTACCATAATTTAAACTAAAAATCGGTAGTTTCGTTTTCGGGCAGGAGTTTAATGGTTTGTTGTAGCTCTTCAATGGTTATTTCTATTATTTGGTACGTCCACTTACCATCGTTTTTTTGCGCAACAACGCGAAGCGTTCCACTTGCTTTTGAACCTTCTACCGGAATATCAAAATTAGCATTTCCACTATTATTCGTAAGGTTTATACCTCCTTTAACCATTCCTGATACCTCAATAGGGGTTCCTAAAACCTCTTTTGCTTGACTGTTTTCTTGCATAAGCGAAATGGCTTCTTTATAAGGTGCAGAGTCCTTAAACATCGAGGTGATACCTACAAACAATGAGCCGGCAAAAATTACAGCAGCAATTATAATAAGTAAGCAGCCACCGGTGGGTACCGCCCATTTCCAATTTCTGGAAAACCAGTTTTTGTGTTGGATAGTTTCGTCCATAATAGTTTGTTTTTAG
>JALWYP010000082.1:6359-8161 GCA_026992695.1 Flavobacteriaceae bacterium | reverse complement strand
TTTGTATTCCGTTTTAGTGAATAAATAATAACATATTATGGCTAATAAAAAAGTTTCAGAATTTGTAGAAATCCGTTTACCAAAGTTAGGTGAGAGCATCTCTGAAGCAGCCATTATTACTTGGTACAAAAAGATTGGCGACTATATTGAAAAAGACGAAATACTCCTCGAAGTTGCTACTGATAAGGTCGATGCCGAGGTGCATGCAACCGCTTCGGGAATAGTAAATAAAATTTTATATAAAGAAAACGAAGTAGCTCAAGTAGGAGATGTTATCGCTGTGATTAAAATTTCTAGCAGTGAGGGAAGTAAAAAATCTTCAAAAAAACAATCGGTTTCTTCAGATAAAAAAACACCCGTTATTTCTTCTGAAAAAGTTTCGGATAAAAAAAAGAATCAATCGCCCGTTTCAGCAACTCATTTTGTTGTTAATAAAGATGTGTTTATTTCACCATTAATTGATTCCATTGCAAGAAAACATCATATAAGTTACGAAGAATTGGCACGTATTCCAGTAACTGGAAAAGACAACCGTTTGCGAAAAAGCGATGTAATAAAGTACATAGAAGAAGGTCGTCCTTTTAAATTTGCACAAGCTGTTATTGAAAACAAAGGCTTTCAAGTCCCTGATTTACAATTTGATAAAGGTACAGGGAAAATTGTACCAATGGACAGGATGCGGCAAATGATTGCAGACCATATGGTTTTTAGCAAACATACTTCACCTCACGTTACCGCTTATGTAGAAGCAGACCTTACCAATTTGGTAGCTTGGCGAAACAAAATGAAAAAGCCCTTTTTTGAAAAGTACCAACAAAAACTCACTTTTACACCCTTGTTTATCGAAGCGGTAGCAAAGGCGATTAAAGATTTTCCGAACATCAATTCGTCTTTAGACGGAAAAAACATCATTGTAAAAGACGAAATTAATATAGGTATGGCAACGGCTTTACCCACAGGAAACCTAATTGTTCCCGTAGTAAAAAATGCCGATAAAAAAACACTTCAAACACTAGCCGAAGAAACCAACACATTGGCAACCAAAGCCAGAAATAACAAACTAACGGCAGACGAAACAACAGGAAGTACCTTTACCATTAGTAACGTAGGTACTTTTGGAAGCCTTATGGGAACGCCAATTATCAATCAACCCGAAGCTGCCATTCTTGCTACCGGAATCATAAAAAAACGTCCGGAAGTGATTGAAAAAGAAGAGGGTGATGTAATCGAAATACGAAGTATGATGTACTTGTCGCTATCGTTTGACCATCGGATTGTGGATGGTTATCTTGCCGGTTCGTTCCTTAGAAGAATTGCAGATTATATGGAACAATTTGACGTGAGTAGGAAAATATGATACAACTCAAGACCTAGTAGGTTTTTACTTGTCTGCCTCAGGCAGAAAACCTACTAGGTCTGATTGCTTGAAATAAAAAAATGAAAACAAATAAAAACATACTAAAAAAAGCCTTTAAAAACCTTTGTACTGCCAAAGCCATTACCGAGTTATACGAAAACAATTTTAAACTAGTCTCAAAATACGTACATGCCACATCACGCGGTCATGAGGTGATTCAAACTGCTGTGGGAATGCAATTATTACCCCAAGACTATGCCTTTCCTTATTATCGAGATGATGCGATGTTATTAGCTATTGGGATGAAACCTTATGACTTAATGCTTCAGGTATTAGCAAAACGAGACGATCCTTTTTCAGGTGGAAGAAGTTATTACAGTCATCCCAGTTTAAGGGAAGTTGATAAGCCTAAAATTCCGCATCAAAGCAGTGCAACGGGTATGCA
>JALWYP010000082.1:0-6349 GCA_026992695.1 Flavobacteriaceae bacterium | reverse complement strand
AAGAAACCCATTCGGAATTTAAAATTCAAGATTCAGAATTACCTCTTGTCGTTTGTTCTTTAGGCGATGCTTCGGTTACCGAGGGGGAAATTTCTGAAGCCTTTCAGATGGCAGCATTAAAGCAACTTCCTATTTTGTATTTGGTACAAGATAATGGTTGGGACATTTCGGCAAATGCAGCAGAAACCCGGGCTCAAAATGCTTTTGAATACGCCCAAGGTTTTAAAGAATTAGACGCTGTGAGCATTGACGGAACTGATTTTGAGGAGAGTTATGCAACCATTCAAAAAGTAATTAAAACCATTCGTAAAGAACGAAGACCGTTTTTAATTCATGCTAAGGTTCCGTTATTGAACCACCACACCTCTGGAGTACGAATGGAATGGTACCGTGATGATTTAGAAGAGGCTAGGAGCAGAGACCCGTATCCCAAATTAAAAAATCTTCTTTTAAAAAATGATTTTACTGAAAAAGAAATAAATAGTATTGAAGTTAAAGCACAAAAAGAAGTGGCTTCTGCCCTTAAAAAAGCAATAAAAGCAAAAGACCCTCAACCAGAAGATTTATTTACACACGATTTTGCACCGACTCCAATCACCGAAGAAGTCGGGATACGTGAACCTAAAGGGGCAGAAAAAGTAGTAATGGTAGATTGTGCCTTATTCGCTATTGAGGAATTAATGAAAAAACACAAAGAATGTTTACTCTACGGGCAAGATGTAGGCGGAAGATTAGGAGGCGTTTTTAGAGAAGCAGCAACTTTGGCTCAAAAATTTGGTGATCATCGTGTTTTTAACACACCCATTCAAGAAGCTTTTATTGTGGGAAGTACCGTTGGAATGAGTGCCGTGGGTTTAAAACCTATTGTAGAAGTTCAATTTGCCGATTATATTTGGCCCGGACTCAATCAATTATTTACCGAAGTAAGTAGAAGTTGTTACCTTTCAAACGGAAAATGGCCCGTTTCTATGATATTACGAGTACCCATAGGAGCGTATGGAAGCGGCGGTCCTTATCACTCGTCTTCCGTTGAGAGTGTGGTAGCTAATATAAGGGGAATAAAAATTGCGTATCCCAGCAACGGAGCCGATTTAAAAGGTTTATTAAAAGCTGCTTATTACGACCCCAATCCGGTGGTGATTTTTGAACATAAAGGCTTGTATTGGAGTAAAGTGCCAGGAACGCAGGGTGCAACCAGCATAGAGCCTTCAGAAGATTATGTTTTACCTTTCGGGAAAGCGTGGGTACTGCAAGAAATATGGAAACAAGAAGATAAAGAAACCTTAAGTATTATTACCTATGGTATGGGTGTACATTGGGCAATGAACGCTTCCGAAGAATTGGGAATGCAAGATGTGATTGAAATTGTAGATTTACGAACGCTACATCCATTAGATTATCCTACTGTTTTTGCTTCCGTAAAAAAATGCGGTAAATGTTTAATCGTTACCGAAGAACCTTCAGAAAATAGTTTTTCAAGAGCCTTACAAGGAAGAATACAAGAGGAATGTTTTAGGGAGTTAGATGCTCCAGTAATGCTTATTGGAAGTGAAAATATGCCAGCAATACCATTAAATTCCACTTTAGAAGAAACGATGATTCCTTCTACAGAAAAAGTAAAGGAGAAGATTTTGGAGGTGTTGGGATATTAAAAAGAAATTCACAAGCATTTTTTAACTTCCGGAAAATGCTTGTGAATCTCTAATTAATTATTTCTTTTCAGTTCCCGGTGGATATTTTGCCATAATTTCAGAAACTATTTTATTAATACGTTCTATCCTTTGGTCAACAGTACCGTGCGTAACCAAACTGGATGTGCCAATACCTTGCCAAATAAGTTCGTTGCTTTTGGCATCAATTAAATCAATATAAAGCGTGCCTTCTACTGTTTTAGAAACGGTATTTCCCCAAAAACTTCCATACCACCAAGGATCCCATCCCCATCCCAATCCAAAGCTATCGTTGTAAACATCTACACGTTCTCGTTCTTTAGTGAAGATGCTAACTAATAAATCGGGTGTTTCCGATTTTATCATTCCTTTTGCTAATAAATTAGATTCAATAGCTCTGAGAATTCGTTTTTTATCCAAATCGGATATTTGTGCTTTGTCTATTCCGGGTTTATAGAATGCAAAAGAATGGTAGTTAGTAAAATTTACATCTTTATCATAATCGGTTGCTACTCTTACAGTTGAACAAGAAGTTAGAGCAAGAAGAAACAATACGGATACATAATGAAGTGGTTTCATAGCATGAAATTTTTTTAATTAAACAAAGATTCATCTACGAAATTAGGGAGTGTAACTTTTAAATTGGGATTGTTTTTCATTGCACGTTTAATAGCAAAAACAGCTCCCTCATTTCGTGCCCAACTACGCCTGGAAATACCATTATTTACATCCCAGTAAAGCATTGATTCTAAGCGTTGTTGTGCATCTTTACTACCATCAAGAACCATACCAAATCCGCCGTTTATAACTTCGCCCCAACCTACTCCGCCACCGTTGTGAATACTCACCCAAGTAGCGCCTCTAAAACTGTCTCCAATAACATTTTGTATTGCCATATCTGCCGTAAACCGGCTTCCGTCATAGATGTTGGATGTTTCTCTAAATGGCGAATCGGTTCCTGAGACATCATGGTGGTCACGTCCTAAAACAACAGGTCCTATTTTACCTTCGGCAATTGCTTTGTTAAAAACTGTGGCAATATTTATTCTTCCTTGTTCGTCTGCATATAAAATTCGGGCTTGCGATCCTACTACCAATTTGTTTTCTTGCGCACCTTTTATCCATTGAATATTATCTTTCATTTGTTGTTGGATTTCTTCCGGAGACGATTCTATCATTTCTTCTAAAACATCACAAGCCAATTTATCGGTATATTCTAAGTCTTTAGGATTAGCCGATGTACACACCCATCTAAAAGGACCAAACCCATAATCAAAACACATAGGTCCCATAATATCTTGCACATATGAAGGGTATTTAAAATCGATGTTATTTTCTGCCATTATATCTGCGCCGGCTCTGGAAGCTTCCAGTAAAAAGGCATTTCCGTAATCAAAAAAGTAAGTACCTTTTGCCGTGTGTTTGTTAATAGCGACTACTTGTCTGCGAAGACTTTTTTGTACCTCGTTTTTAAATTGCTCGGGGTTGTTTGCCATCATTTCGTTGGCTTCTTCGTAAGAAAGTCCTACCGGATAATATCCTCCTGCCCAAGGATTATGCAGTGATGTTTGGTCGCTTCCTATATCAATATGCAGGTTTTCTTTATCAAATTTTTCCCAAACATCTACCACATTTCCGTCGTAGGCAATTGATACGGTTTCTTTATTTTTAACTGCTTTTTTTACTCTTTGGGTAAGCAAATCAAGATTGTTGTAGACTTCATCTACCCAACCTTGCGAATAACGGGTTTGAGTTGCCTTTGGGTTTACTTCGGCACAAACGGTAATACAACCGGAAATGTCCCCGGCTTTGGGTTGTGCACCACTCATTCCGCCCAGTCCGGAAGTAACAAAGAGACCGCCTTTAGGCGATTTTTTTATTTTCCGAAAGGCATTAAGAACGGTAATGGTTGTCCCGTGAACGATACCTTGCGGACCAATGTACATATAGCTTCCGGCAGTCATTTGTCCGTATTGTGTTACTCCCAAAGCGTTAAATCGTTCCCAGTCATCTTGTTTGGAGTAATTGGGTATCATCATTCCGTTGGTAACCACGACACGAGGTGCATTTTTATGAGAAGGGAATAGTCCCAGCGGATGCCCGGAATACATAACCAAGGTTTGCTCGTCACTCATTTGTGATAAATACTGCATGGTAAGTAAATATTGTGCCCAATTTTGAAAAACGGCACCGTTTCCTCCGTAGGTAATAAGCTCGTGCGGATGTTGCGCCACAGCATAATCTAAGTTGTTTTGTATCATATGCATAATGGCTTTTGCTTGCAAGCATTTTCCGGGATATTCATCGATAGGACGTGCATACATTTTATAGTCGGGACGAAAACGATACATATAAATGCGTCCGTATTTTTCCAACTCTTCTTTAAATTCGGGAAGAAGGGTAGTATGATGTTCGGGTTTAAAATACCGAAGCGCATTTTTTAAAGCTAATTTTTTTTCTTCGGAAGTGAGAATATCTTTGCGCTTGGGAGCGTGATTAATTGTTGAATCATACGGTTTTGGAGTAGGTAATTTGTCCGGTATTCCTTGTTGAATTTGTTCTTTAATGGTCATTGTTTTTTGGGTTTTTCGTAACAAATGAAAAGATTCTCAAAAGTATAATATATTTTAGTTTGTGCAAAGGAAGAAAAGAAAGTAAGGATTTGAGGGTTATTTTATATCAAAAATGTTAGTTGACTTTTGATATAGTTTTGGAAAACAGTTTTTTCTAAGTCTAAATTTTGTGCCATGATTATGACCTGTTCTTGCATCAAAGTCAACTAAAATATTGCCGTTTTCTAATTCAATTAAAAATCCTTCAAAATTTAATTTTTGAAGCATAGTCGCTTTTCTGTACCAGTAATATTCTTCACCATTTTTTCTTTTTAC
The DNA here is from genome assembly GCA_026992695.1 of Flavobacteriaceae bacterium. GTDB lineage: Bacteria > Bacteroidota > Bacteroidia > Flavobacteriales > Flavobacteriaceae > Marifrigoribacter. The sequence continues at coordinate 1,791 of JALWYP010000082.1, read as the reverse complement.
TTCAGCTTGGACAAAAAAACAATTATGTAATTTACTTCCTATTTTATGTTTTAAATCTTCAAAGCCCCAATATGGTTGTGGGTTAAGATTGTCCAAGTTTCCTTGTCTTTCTTTTACAGTTTTGAGCCATTCAAAATGTTTTTCAGCTACTTTATTTGCATCAAAAGAAATCAATACTTTTTCTTCATTTCTGTCGATGACAACTTGAAAACCTCTATCGCTAGGGGAATTTCCATGAATTGTCTGTCTGAAAGACATTTCATCTATTGGGTACTTTTTTCCTGCTTCTTTATGCATCCATCCAAAATTAGGAAGTAAAATATTAGGAACAAACTTTATGGCTCTGGGAGACGGCTCAACGTGAAATAAAGTATTTAAAGCGGTAGTTTTCAGACGTTGTGTTTTAAGTTCCCATTCTGAAGCATTTGGGATAGGGAGGTTATTTTCTTCTATTCCAAGTAAATCTTCAAGTGTATTTCCTATTCCTCCTTGATTACCTTTTCTTCGGTTTTTAATAAAGCCTTGATTAGCAATGTCTTCTAATTGAGAAATCAAACTTTCTTTTGTGAATATTTTCATTATTCGAATAGGCTTTTTTGGCGTTTATAAGCTAATTCACTGCTAACTTTGTTTTTTTCTAGTCTTTGTTGAGCCATTTTGCAATATTCGGGAGAAATATCAATTCCTATAAAGTTTCTTCCAAGTTCTTGGGCTACAACAGCGGTTGTCCCTGAACCATTAAAAGGATCTAATATTAATTCTGCATTAGTTGAAGAAATAATTCTATCTATCAATTTAATAGGAAAGGGTGCAGGGTGATTATTCTTTAACTCTTGACCAATTTTCCATACATCTCCGTATTTATTGGCTTTTGCAGCTAATTTAAATTTTGGTTTTGCAATTAAATAAATTACTTCGTAGGTAGGTAAAAAATAACCTGCATTAAAGTTGATGCCTCCATTTCTTTGCCAGATAATGATTTGCCTAACGGGAAACCCATCTAATATGTCTTTTCTGTCTTGTAGTAATCCTCCTTGAACTCGCCATTTATGATTATAAAATATAGCACCATCTTCTTTAATTAATCGAAGCATTTCAGTTAATGCATTACGTTGCCATTTAACATATTCTTCATGGGGCATACAATCGTCATGGTGAGAATATCCATTTACAAGTGCTGCATTAGCCCACTTTCCGCCTCTTCCATCTTTCATTCCGTTACCAGTTGAGTTTTTTAAATTGTAAGGAGGAGAGGTAACAACTAAATCAATACTTTCTGAAGGTATTGATTTCATTATTTCAACACTATCTCCACAAATAATCTTATTGGTATATTTTGATATATTAGACATTGATTAATCAAAGGTTTTTACCCCGTAAAGATATTATTTTTTTACTAACCAACATAGTTAATCTTATTCAACTTTTACAGGAATAGGACCGCCGTTAGAAATCCATCCGCCACCTATTTCATCAATATTTACATCGAGTTCGTCTGAAGTGTTAATGTTGGTGAGATTTACTTTCATTTCGTCATACGAGTCGATGCTTTTAATGTTTACATTGAGTTCGTCGTAAGTGTTTATATCCACAATGCGAACATCGAGGGTTTCTAAATTACCAACCGGAACCAATTTATATTCGGTTGAAGCTTCCACTTTCGGGTTATTTGTATTTGCATATGCTTGTGGAAAAATGTCAAAATCTTTTAGCATATTTACTGTGAGTGCGAAGGCGATAACGGTTAAGATTATTTTGGTGTAAGTGTCTGTTTTCATGAGTTTGATTTTA
>JALWYP010000081.1 GCA_026992695.1 Flavobacteriaceae bacterium | reverse complement strand
GGCTTGTATAGTTCTTGTTTTTTCTATTTTTAAAAATAAAGATGTTACGGTAAACGATATCGCCTCAACAGAAATTGAAAATTACTTGGAAATAAATCAAACTATTTCGGAAACCGAATTACTTTCATTACTTAATAATGAAGACATCAATCAACTTATAAAAGAAACCAATACAATAGCTAATCAACAAATTGAAGATTATTTACTAGATAACTTAAACGACACCTCACTTTTAACAGAATAACAATTAAATATCATGAAAAAGACACTTATTATATGTACTCTATTACTTAGCGCGTTAGCATTTTCTCAACGCCCCGGAAAAGATAAAATTAAAGCCCTAAAAACAGCAATAATTACCGAAAAATTGGACTTATCTGTAGAAGAAGCGCAGAAATTTTGGCCGGTTTATAACGATTTTGAAAAGAAAATAACAACACTTCGAAAAAAAGAACGCACCCAGATTGGGCAAAAATTAAATAATACCGGAGTAAATAATCTTACAGACTCGGAAGCCAACAATCTTATTGACACAATGATACAAATTAAAGAACAAGAACTTGCTTACCGGAAAGAACTGGTTACAAATTTACGTGCTTTTTTACCACCGCAAAAAATCATTAAACTAAAAAAAGCGGAAGACAATTTTAAACGAATGCTTTTAGAACGGTTAAAAAACAGACGAAAAAATTAAACCCGCATTATTCACATAAAAACAAAGTGAATTATATAAAACTGTTATGAGCAAGAAGTGAAATGCGGGAAACCCCTCCCGATTATTTTTGGGTAAAACTAGTTACTTAAACTTTAATTTCGATATTTTATTTTTTCCGGAAGCAAAAGCAATACTATCGTTTACAAACTTTATGGCATAAAATCCTTCAGAAGAAAGTTGTTGCCAAACGCTTCCTTGATTATTTGAAACAAAGATTCCGTTTGTACTTACCGCCACTACTTTTTCTCCGTTTGAATTAGGTACAAATTGCACACACGATAAATAGCCGGGTATTTTTCCGTTGGCGAGTAATTTCCAAGATTTGCCTCCATTAAATGTAATTGCTTTGTTTCCTTCATTAAAATTTTTGTGTTCCCAATCGCCTCCTACTATAATTCCGGTATTTTTATCATAAAAATCGACACTGTAAATTCCGGTCATTGCCTTTCCTTGAATCATAGGTGTATTAAAAACTTCCCAACTTTTACCTTTGTCTTTAGAGTAAAATACACGAGCTTTTTTGCCGCCGGAGACAATCCATACTTGATTGCCTAAAACTTTAATATTGGTATTGCTTGCTGCAAAAGCAGCTTCTCCCTTTTCAACCTTAGGAAGCACATTACAGGAAAGTTTTTTCCAAGTATTTCCACCATCATTTGTAATAATAACCGAAAGACACCCTCCTATCGGATCCCCAACTGCTATGCCTTCCTTATCATTCCAAAAAGCCATTGCATCATAAAAAATGCCTTCTTTTTTTTCAATATAAACCTCTTCAATATTAGTAGCCTCGTTATTTTTATAACCAATTTTGTATAAAACAGCAGGGTTTTCGATACTTAACACAAATACTGCTTGAGAGGTACGTGCTATGGCTCTAAATTGTAACGGTTTCTCGTCGTATTTTACAATAGCTACTTTTTTTTCTTTTCCACTTAACAACCCAACCACTCCTTTGTTGGCGGAAAACCAAGTTTTATTTGTATCTACCGGGCTAATTGCTCTTACACTCAAACTATCCTGTAACAAAGTGGTAATCTCAACACTATTAATTTTATTAGCTTGCTTTGTACAAGAAATAAAAATAATGCCCATTACTAAAAACCAATAAATCTTCATTGTTAAAAATTTTTGCCAAAAATAACCAAAACAAACTAGGTTAATAATATCTTTGCAAACAATTTACACTTCATGAGATTACACCGTAATTTAGTATTTGCAACCATAGATTCGCTTCAATTAATTTTTAACGAAAAAAAGCAAGCAGATAAAGTTTTAAAAAACACGTTAAAAAGAGACAAACGCTGGGGATCTAGAGATCGAGGTTTTATAGCCGAAACAACCTACGATATTGTTAGGTGGAAACGCTTATATGCTAAAATAGCCGATGTGAAGGAACCTTTTAAACGAGATGATTTATTTAGACTTTTCGCCGTTTGGGCTACGTTGAGAGGAATTAAATTACCCGATTGGAACTATTTTGAAGGAACTCCCACTCGCCGAATTAAAGGAAAATTTGACGAGTTAAGTGCTATTAGAAAATACCGAGAATCCATTCCGGACTGGCTGGATGAAACAGGGGAAAAAGAATTGGGAAATCAATGGGATAAAGAAATTCACTCGCTTAATGAATTAGCTCCCGTTGTATTAAGAGTAAACACATTAAAAACATCAGTTAAAGAAGTTCAA
>JALWYP010000080.1 GCA_026992695.1 Flavobacteriaceae bacterium | reverse complement strand
ATCTGGAACTACTTCGTTTTCGCATAAACTTTATTTAAGATACTTCAGCAAGCATTTTTTCGCCGGCTTCAATAGCTTCTTCAATATTTCCTTTAAGGTTAAATGCAGCTTCCGGTAAGTGATCTAATTCACCATCCATAATCATATTAAATCCTTTAATGGTATCTTTAATATCTACCAAACATCCCGGAATACCGGTAAATTGCTCGGCTACGTGAAATGGTTGTGACAAGAAACGTTGTACTCTACGCGCACGACCTACCGCTAATTTATCTTCTTCCGAAAGTTCTTCCATTCCAAGAATGGCAATAATATCTTGTAATTCTTTATAGTGTTGTAAAAGCTCTTTTACTCGTTGCGCACAATCGTAATGCTCATCTCCTAAAATGTCTGCTGTTAAAATTCTAGAAGTAGAATCAAGAGGGTCTACCGCAGGATAAATACCTAACTCAGCAATTTTACGAGACAATACGGTTGTTGCGTCTAAGTGGGCAAAGGTTGTTGCCGGTGCCGGATCTGTTAAATCGTCTGCAGGTACGTAAACAGCCTGAACCGAAGTAATAGATCCTCTTTTGGTAGAGGTAATACGTTCTTGCATCGCTCCCATTTCGGTTGCTAATGTAGGTTGGTAACCCACCGCTGAAGGCATACGTCCAAGTAGTGCCGATACCTCAGAACCTGCTTGTGTAAAACGGAAAATATTATCGACAAAGAAAAGTACATCCTTTCCTTGACCCTCACCTGCGCCGTCACGAAAATATTCGGCAATAGTTAATCCGGATAATGCAACACGCGCACGCGCTCCGGGAGGTTCGTTCATTTGCCCGAAAACAAAAGTTGCTTTAGACTCTTTTAAGGCGTTTTTATCAACTTTGTTTAAATCCCATCCTCCTTCTTCCATAGAATGTAAGAAATCGTCTCCGTATTTAATAATACCGGATTCTAACATTTCACGAAGTAAATCGTTTCCTTCACGAGTACGTTCTCCTACTCCTGCAAATACTGAAAGTCCTCCATGACCTTTTGCTATGTTATTAATTAATTCTTGAATAAGTACTGTTTTACCAACTCCTGCTCCACCAAAAAGACCAATTTTACCTCCTTTAGCGTAAGGTTCAATTAAATCAATTACTTTAATACCTGTAAAAAGTACTTCGGTTGAAGTAGAAAGGTCTTCAAATTTTGGCGCTTCACGGTGAATAGGCAAACCATCTTTTCCACTTTTAGGTAAGTCACCAATACCATCAATGGCATCACCAATTACATTAAAAAGTCTTCCGTAAACATCTTCACCAATTGGCATTTGGATTGGTGCTCCGGTAGCTTTTGCTTCTACACCTCTACTTAATCCATCGGTAGAATCCATAGAGATGGTTCGTACGGTGTTTTCACCAATATGCGATTGAACTTCTAATATTAAAAGGTTTCCGTTGTTGTTAACTTCTAACGAATCGTAAATTTTTGGTAATTCATCTCCGTTTTCAAATGCTACGTCCACAACCGGACCAATAATTTGTGCAACTTTTCCTGTAACTTGTGACATTATTAAGTGTTTATTTTTTAGTACTATTAGCTTAAAAAAGTATTCTTCTTTAAAACGGGGCAAAGATATACTTTTAATTAAAAATACCGAAACGGTTTATTAACATTTTTTCTACAAAAAAAGTCGAAGAATAATCTCCGACTTTTAATAACTTTTTTTATTGTTTTTTATAAGCTAGGCGAATACATAGTTACAAAATCGTCTGCGTTATAAAGCATCCCTGCGGCTTCAAAATTAGAGCCGTAAGTTGCGTCAATGGCTTTTAATATTTCATTAGCTATAAATGCATATCCTCTTGCTGTAGGATGAACACCATCTAAAGAAAATGTATTTCCAAAAACCAATTGACTTGTCATATTGTATTGGTCAAACATAAGACCTCCGTTTGCTACTTGTTGCATTAACGAATTTACATCTACAAACGCCATTCCTTTTTGGGCAGCTAATTGTTCTATGGTTTGATTGTATGCTACGGTAGCATTCATCACTTCAGTTTGTTCATTTGTAGTAAGCACCCAATTGTCATCTAGTGGTACAGAAACTCCATTGATAAGAGTTGGGTCATTATTAACCAACGTACCTATAAACGATTTTGCCGGAAGGACGATTAGGTCTTCAGAAGTTGCTTGTCTAATTGAAGGTGCTCCAAAAGGAGTCAAATCTGTTAAATACTCGTCTGTAATTACTACTGCATTTTGACCTTCAACAAAATTAATGGTACGAAGGGCTCTTTCTTCAGCAGTTATAAATCCTGCTCCTTCTGCTTGCAACATTCCTTGATTATAAGCTGCATAGGCTTGATTTAATTGATCTGCAGTAGCTGCATCAAGTGGTACCGGATTAAAAGGTATTGTTGTAAAATAAGGAATTGACGTTACATTAGGAATGTTAAGCACCACACCTTGCGCTCCATTAGCTGTAAGGGTGTTTAACAATGCGTTGTACACACCTGCAAATGCAGTAGGATCGGTTATATCTGTACTTCCGTAAGTAGTTACATCTGGGTTTCCTGTTTGGTCTACTCCTGCACCTCCTGCTAATGAATAACCTAAAACATCATTTGCTCCTATCCATAAAGAAACAAAAGAAGCTCCTTGCGATGCAGCATCTTCTAATACTGATGCGTTAGGATTTGATGCCATACGAACAAAATAGGGATTTGCTTGTCCGGTCTGCACACCTGCAACATTACCATAACCATTTGCTAATAAATGAAAACTCTTTGCTCCAGGCACTCCCATATTATTATATGGTCCGGGGTTTGGGGCTCCAATTTCATTTGTAGGAGTAGCATCTAATCTAATTATTCCTGCACCATCAAATATCAATCTAGGCTCTTGAATAACAACACCACCAAGTGTTAATCCGCCAACATTATCATTTGTTAACGGTTGAGAAAAATCTCCGCCACCTACCATAGAAAATTTTTGTGCCAATAAGTTAGGCATCGAATTTTCTTGTCCGGCAACAAACAAGGCTCCATCTGTATAACCGGCAGTAAGTGAATTTCCTACTGACACATATTTAGAAAGATTAGCAGAACCTGCTTCTAGTGCCGGTGCTTCTTCTACCGGAAAGGTATAATCTTCAGTTTGACAAGATACTGCCAATAGAGTAGCAATTGACAGGATTGAAAAATATTTTATTTTATTTAGTATCATTGTTGATTGTTTTTTTAGTTATTAATAGTCCAAGAAATATAGTACATAGAACCTACATTTCCAGTTCCTACAGCACTTTGGTACTCGGTTCCTCCAAGGTTTGTTCCGCCTATCTTAAAAGTAGACTTTATAGATGGTACTGAGTAATTAAGTTGTGCATCTACAACCGTAACTTCGGGCATTACAGCATTTGCAATGCTTGATTCCCAAAGGTAAGAATCTTTCCAGCGAGCATTTACACTAAAACCAAAGTTTTTAAATAATTCCCTACTACTTAGGGTTGCTTTTACATAATTCTTTGGAGTATTAAACCCTGCTCTAAAATCAGGATCTGAACTTTGATTAAAATCAAAATCTGAATACGTATAATTAACGCCAAACTTGAACTTTTTAGCAAACTTGGTTGAAAGTCCTATCACAGCTCCAAAAGATTTTACATCTGCTAGAGAGTTGGTATATAATTGGAATACTTGAACGTTTCCTGTTGCTACATCTTGAATTCCTGATGCATCTGCTGTATTTCCGGAGATAGGTGTTACCACTAATTTATTACTAATAAAACCTTGGTAAATATTATAAAATCCGTTAAGATCTACATTTACCGGTCCTATTTTTCCTCTATATCCCACATCAATGGCTTGTACTTTTTCTTGTTCTACTAATGGTGAGTTAGCAACTTGAAGAACAGTTGGATCTCCGGTAGCTGCAAATTCTTGAACTGAAGCAAGTGAATACGAATTAAAATAAGCATCTCTTCCTGTTAGATTAGTTCCTGGAAGCCTTCTATCTAGGTTATCTGGAGAAGACCCCACTAATAAAGCTCTACCTACGTTAAATCCAATAAATAAAGATTGTGTGTCAGGATTTCTAAATCCTGTTTGGTAGGATGCTCTAAAGTTATGTTGTTTGTTTTCACCGGCAGAATACACAAATGAAAGTCTTGGTGAAAAAGTTCCGTCAAAAAATTCATTTTTATCATATCTAATAGAACCTGTTATTTTTAATCTGTCCTCTGCAAATTTCTTAGAAGCCTGCATGTACGCACCATACTCATTATATTTTATTGGTCCATCATAATCTGTAAAAATGGTACCTCCTGAATCTAAAGAATATTGTTTATAAGAACCTCCTACTTGAAGGTCTACAACATTGTTTAGTAGTTTTTTGAAATTATAATTTCCCTCACCGGTTAAAGAAGATGTATTATCTAAAAACTTAGAACCGGTAGCTATGTCGGGGTCATTTGTTATTCTGTTAAATGCAACATTAAACTGTGGCGTACCCGGAATAAGACTATAAGCATCATTTGCCGCTCCCCTGGCAATGGCATGAGCCTGGGTGCTAGGAACACCACCTAAAACCGATTGAAGGTATGCTCCAACATAGGTTCCAAACCATTCGGTTGCATTAATTTTTGTTAAATTAATACCTGTAAATCGCATATCGTAAGAATCACCTGCATCTTCGGTCGTGTAATAGCCTCTTAAAAAGAAGTTGTCACCTCTAAACTCTAGTTTATGTTGAAACATCGTAAAGTTTTTTAACTGGTATCTGTTTGCTCCTTGATAGATTGTATTTCCAAAACCAACACGAGATTGAAGTATTAACTCTTTGTCATCTGCCCAAGGTCTAAACATTAAGGTTCCGTCAAATTTTCCACTTTTTGCGATATAGTCTGTTAAATCTTTTTCAAAATAACCATCTCTTCCTACTGTTACCGAGGGAACTAAGTTGCTTGCTCCGGCTGGAATTAACCCTAGTCCTTCAAGGGCTTGTGCTACACCGTTAATATCGGTAGCTACTTCATCTCCATAAATATTTAATGCATCGTGTGCGTATCCGCCACTACCAAAAGGTATAATTTGATCTGCAAATCCGGGTTGTGTCAATACGTATTCGTTAGTGTCTGATGCGTACCATTCTGTTCCGTATAGGTAAGAGAATGAAGCTTTTGCGGCAAATTTATCGCTAAATTTATGTGCAGCTCGCACGCCAAAATCATAATATTTATTATCTCCTGCTTCTTCTTGAGAGGTAAGTCCATATTTTATATATGCACTAATTCCTTGGTCTTCAAAAGGACTTTTACTAGTCATAAATAAAATTCCGTTAAAAGCATTGGCACCATATAATGCAGAAGATGCTCCGGGGAGAAGCTCTACACTTTTTACATCTAGTTCATTAAGACCAACAAAGTTACCTAATACAAAATTAAGTGCCGGTGAGGAGTTATCCATACCATCGATAAGTTGAACAAACCGAGTATTGGCAAAAGTTGCAAAGCCACGTGTATTAACCGAATTAAAAGTTAAACTACTTCGGTTTACATCTACTCCTTTTAAATTTTCTAGGCTGGTATAAAAATTAGGCGATGTGGCAAATTTAACATCTTTAACATCAAATCGCTCAATAGTTACCGGAGACTCACGCACACTTTCGGGAGTTCTGGAAGCAGAAACTACTACTTCATCTAATTCGTTTCCTTCATTTAAAACAACCGAAAAAGATTGGTTATTTGAGGTAACTTCTTGCGTTACGCTTTGGTAACCTACACTACTAATAGTGATAGAAAAAGGTGGATTTTTATCTGTGGTAAGCTTAAAGTTACCATCAAAATCCGTGGCTGTTCCTGTAGCTGTTCCATCGACAATAACATTTGCTCCTGCCACCGGTACTGAAGCCGCATCGACTACATTTCCTGTAATGGTTGTTTGTGCACTTGCAACAAGGCAAAAGCATAAACTAAAAATAGTAAAAATTGTTTTCATAGGGGTTGTTTGTTTGTTTTTAAAGTTCCAATATACATAAATTTGATTTTCTACAAAAATAACCGAAAGAAAAATTATTCTACGGTTACTGATTTTGCAAGATTTCGAGGCTGGTCAACGTTTTTTTCTAGCATGACAGCAATATGATAAGAAAGTAACTGAAGCGGTATTGTTGTTACTAATGGCGTAAGTACCTCGGGTGTATTGGGCACTTCCATAATATAATCTGCCATTTCTTTAACCGTTGTATCTCCTTCGGTTACAACAGCAATGATTTTTCCTTTGCGGGATTTAATTTCTTGGATATTACTCACCACTTTATCGTAATGATTACTGTTTACAGCAATTACTACTACGGGCATTTGTTCGTCTATAAGTGCAATGGGACCATGTTTCATTTCGGCTGCAGGATACCCTTCTGCGTGAATGTAGGAAATTTCTTTTAATTTTAAGGCACCCTCTAAGGCAACGGGAAAATTATATCCTCTACCTAAGTACAAAAAATTACTAACATCTTTAAAAATGCTCGCAATTTCTTTAATTTTTGAATCGGTTTCTAAGGCTTCTTGTACTTTACTAGGAATCATTTCCAATTCTTGAAGCAAAAGCATATAGTGGGCATTTGAAATACTTCCTTTAATTTTTGCCAATTTTAAGGCAATCATTGTTAACACGGTTATTTGTGTTGTAAAAGCTTTAGTAGATGCCACTCCAATTTCGGGACCAGCGTGCGTGTATGTTCCACTGTGGGTTTCTCTTGAAATCGTTGAGCCAACAACATTACAAATACCATAAACAAATGCTCCTTTTTCTTTTGCTAATTTAATTGCCGCTAATGTATCGGCAGTTTCGCCACTTTGCGAAATGGCAATCACTACGTCTTTTTCGGTTATGATGGGATTTCGGTATCTAAATTCGGAAGCATACTCTACCTCTACGGGGATTCGTGCTAAATCTTCAAAAATATATTCGGCTACTAATCCTGCGTGCCATGAGGTTCCGCAAGCAACAATAATAATTCGGTCTGCATTGGTAAATTTTTCGATATAATTTTCCAAACCTCCTAATTTTATTATTCCTTTTGTTGGCAATAATCGTCCTCTATAAGTGTCTTTTATTACGGTGGGTTGTTCGTATATTTCTTTTAGCATAAAGTGGTCGAACCCTCCCTTTTCTATTTGCTCAAGATTAAGTTTTAATTCTTGAATATACGGTGCTACAACAGAATCGTCTTTAATTTTTCTTACTTCAATAGCTCTTCCTTTTCTTACTATTGCCATTTCTTCGTCTTCAAGATAGATGGCATTGTTTGTAAACTCGATGAATGGAGAGGCATCACTGGCTATAAAAAACTCTTCTTCACCAATACCTATTGCTAATGGACTTCCCAATTTTGCAACCACTATTTCATCAGGTTTGGTTTTATCGAAAAGAGCTATTGCATAGGCTCCTACTACTTGGTTTAAAGCAATTTGCACTGCTTTACCCAGCTTAACGTTTTCTTTTTTCTTTACGTCTTCAATAAGATTTACTAGAACTTCGGTGTCGGTATCTGACGTGAAGGTATATCCTCTATTTAGTAGTTCTTTTTTTATAGAGGCATAATTTTCGATTATTCCGTTATGAATAATTACCAAATCGCCACTATTTGAAAGATGTGGATGTGAGTTTACGTCGTTGGGTATTCCGTGGGTTGCCCAACGTGTATGACCAATTCCTAAGCTTCCTTTATTGGATTGTTTGTCAGAAAATTTTTTTTCTAAATCGACTACTTTTCCTTTTGTCTTACAGAGATTAATGTTTTTCCCGTCAAACAAGGCAATCCCAGCACTATCATATCCTCTATACTCTAGTCTCTTTAAACCATTTAGTATAATTGGATATGCTTCTTTTTCTCCAATGTAGCCAACAATTCCACACATAATAAGCAGTAATTAATTAGGTTCTGTATAATAAATTTGAAGTTTTAATTTTTTTTCTTCGTTAGCAGTTGTATTTCCGTAAAGAACCGTACCCTTTGGTGCAACAATACTACTAACAGGTAATTTTGTAATTGAAGGTGATTGTTCTTCTTTTAAATCATTAAAATTTGCAAGCATTACATTTTGACTTACTACCAAACCTAATGGTACATTTGTAGAATCTTTATTGATTAAATTACTAACGTGGTTTGTAATTCGAATTTTGTAATACTCTCCATTTTCATCGCTTCCTCTTTCTAGAATTCCAAGATGTCTATTTATGGCAATATTAGGT
>JALWYP010000079.1 GCA_026992695.1 Flavobacteriaceae bacterium | reverse complement strand
GATGAATCAAAACATTCAATTAAAAAAAAGAGATAATAATTTATAGAATAATGCTTCTGCATATTCAGAAAAGAAAATGAAAACAATACTATTTATCATACAAAAAGAGTTTAAGCAAATCTTTAGAAATAAAGGAATGCTCCCCATAATTTTTGTGCTTCCGTTATTACAGTTGGTGATTCTTTCTAATGCAGCCACCTTTGAGGTTAAAAACATTAAATTCTCCTATATCGATAAGGATAATACATCGTTTTCAAGAGCATTAATCGATAAGTTTGAAGCCTCTACATACTTCAAGGTTTTAGATAAATTTGAATCTCAAAAAACAGCAAAGCAAGCCATGTTAAAAGGCGATGTCGATGTGGTTTTAGAAATTCCCAACTATTTTGAAAGAGACCTAATCACGAACAAAAAATCAAACCTTTTGGTTGCAATCAATGCGATTGACGGAGCAGCTGCCGGAGTTGAAAATGTGTATATCAATCAAATTGTACAGCAATTTAATAAAAATGCTATTGTTGATTTAAAAAAGTCGATGGTCATAACTCCTAGCACAAATACTGAATTGTTAAAAACCATAGATAGCATTCCGTTGTTTTGGTACAATAAAACCTTAAATTATAAAACATTTATGGTGCCAGGTATACTGGTATTATTGGTAACAATGATTTCGCTTTTTTTATCTGGGATGAATATTGTTCGTGAAAAAGAAATTGGCACCTTAGAGCAAATAAATGTTACACCTATTAAGAAATACCAGTTTATTGTGGGTAAGTTATTTCCTTTTTGGGTCATTGGTTTTGGGTTATTGACTATTGGATTAATCTTGGGAAAACTCATCTTTAATGTCCCTATGGTAGGGAGTATTGCACTTATTTATTTTTATACGGCGATTTATTTATTGGTTCTCTTAGGAATGGGATTCTTCATTTCAAACTTTACAGATACCCAACAACAAGCTATGTTTATTGCTTGGTTTTTTGTGGTTATTTTTATTTTAATGAGTGGTCTTTTTACCCCTATTGAGAGTATGCCAGAGTGGGCACAATTCTTAACCGAGTTTAACCCCATTCGGTATTTTGTAGAGGTAATGCGAATGGTCTTGCTGAAAGGAGCATCTTTTACAGATATTCTTCCGCAATTTGTTAAAACTACGGTGTACGCTCTTGTAATGAATGGCTTGGCAGTATGGAGTTATAGAAAGACCAATTAACAAACATTTTGTATCTTTCTACAATGCAAGAATTAGAACCTTTTTATATAACAAAATCGAATGGAACTCAGGAACCCTTTTCATTTAAAAAATTAGAGAACTCTTTAAAACGAAGCGGTGCTACACAGGAAGAAATTAAAATTATCATTACTATGATAAAAAACACCGTTTACAACGGAATCTCTTCCAAAGAAATTTATAAAAAAGCTTTTCAACAGCTTCGAAAAATGAATCGTGTGTATGCCTCAAAATACAGTTTAAAAAGGGCTATTGCAGATTTGGGACCTACGGGTTACCCTTTTGAAAAACTTATAGGAGCCTTACTAAAACATAAGGGATATGATGTTCAGGTTGGGGTTGTTTTAAGCGGGGATTGTGTTAATCACGAAGTAGATGTACTAGCAAAAAAACACGCCGATGCTTTTCCGGTAGAATGTAAGTTTCATTCTAAATTTAACACAAGCAATAATGTTAAAATTCCCTTGTACATTCACGCTCGGTTTTTGGATCTTCAAAAAAAATGGAATGTAGGTTCAAACAAAAAAACAACGTTAAGACAAGCTTGGATTGTCTCAAACACTAAATTTACCCTAGAAGCTATTAAATATGCTTCCTGCGTTGGTATTAGATTATTGGGTTGGAACTATCCTGAAAACAACGGAATAAACCAACATATAGATAAATTTGGTTTATATCCAATTACTGTCTTAACATCCCTTACAAAAAGAGAGAAAGACCTACTTGTTAAACAGGGTGTTATTTTGGTTAAAGAATTGGTCGCTGAACACCTTGTTTTACATAAAATGGGATTTACGCCTCAAAAATCCAAACAAGTTCTCGCAGAAGCTAAAAAACTTTGTAGTTTATAATGTTACATTAATTTTTCAAAATTATCTTTTGACCAAAGTAATAAACTGTTGGGTTTGTGTTCAAGTTTTAGTTTTGAGATAATATTGCTTCTGTGTTTTTCAACTGTTCGGGGGGAAATAAATAACAGTGAAGCAATTTCTTTATTGGTTTTATCTTCGGCAATGAGTTTGATGATTTTTTTTTCTGAAGGTGTTAACTTTTCTATTTCATCATCGCTTATGCTTCCTTTTATTAACGGTTCAATTTTCGGGCTAAGATATCGTTTTCCGGATGCCACTGTTTTAAGGCAATTTTCTATCTCTTCAATAGCAAATTCTTTTAAGATATATCCAAAAATATTAAGT
>JALWYP010000078.1 GCA_026992695.1 Flavobacteriaceae bacterium | reverse complement strand
GTATTGTTTCATTTCTCTAATGGCATTGCTCATTAATACGCTCTGAAAATTATCACCATAACCTAATCCGTGTGCAATTCCGGCAGCAATGGCATAAATATTTTTTAACATAGCGGCATATTCGGTACCTATAATATCTTCACTTATGGAGCATTTTATATAGTTGCTGCTTAAATTATTAGCAACAATTTGGGCTTTATTAGCATCGGCAGAAGCAATAGTTAAATACGATAATCTCTCCAGAGCGACTTCTTCGGCGTGGCAAGGTCCGGTTATAACCACAATATCTTCAAAAGGAATTTTATGGTGTGTATAAAAATGATCGCCTACAATTAAACTACTTTCCGGTACAATTCCCTTAATGGCAGAAACAATAACCTTATCTTTTATCGAAACGGTAAGTTTTTCGAGTTCTGAATATAAAAATGCCGATGGAATTACAAAAACCAAATAATCTGCATAAGCCACCATTTCGTTAATATCGTTACTAACTTTAAGTTGTTTTTTGTTAAAAGAAACCGAACTTAAATAATTAGGGTTATTACCGTTTTTTTTAATATACTCTGCAGCATAAACACTTCGCATATACCAGCCTACTTCGTCAAGATTTTCGGTAAGCATTTTTACAATTGCGGTTGCCCAACTTCCTCCTCCAAAAACAGCAAATTTAGGTTTAGCGGTCATATTTTTATATTTTTTGAAAATCAAAAATACGGAAATTAGTTTGGTATTTTGAATACAATATCCTTCAAATTATTCTTTCTAAAAAAATATATAGCTAAAGTTGTGGTTAAACCCGTAACAATGTTCGTATTTCATTTTTTATTTTCTTAGAACTTATTTGTATCTTTGTAGTTACATTCAGATTTTAAAAAAAACAAAATAAAATGGCTACAACAGCAACCGCATTTGGAATTGAAAATGCATTGGAAAAATTAGGAGTAAAAAAACACAATCAAGGGACTTCAACCGGAAACAACTGGTTTGGTGATGGTGAGGTAATCGAGTCGTATACTCCGGTAAACGGAAACCTAATAGGTACAGTTAGTACCACAAGCAGAGAAGACTACGATAGAGTTATTGCCACAGCACAAGATGCTTTCTTAAAATGGCGTGCCGTTCCGGCTCCCGTTCGAGGAGAAATCGTTAGACAATTTGGCAATAAACTAAGAGAGTTAAAAGAACCATTGGGTCAATTGGTTTCGTACGAAATGGGAAAATCACTTCAAGAAGGATATGGCGAAGTACAAGAGATGATAGATATTTGTGATTTTGCGGTTGGACTCTCCAGACAACTTACAGGGCTTACCATACCGTCGGAGCGTCCCGGTCACGTAATGCGTGAGCAATGGCATCCGTTAGGGATTGTAGGAATTATTTCTGCGTTTAACTTTCCCGTTGCCGTTTGGTCTTGGAATACTGCCCTAGCATGGGTATGTGGTGATGTAACAGTTTGGAAAGCTTCCGAAAAAGCACCACTTTGCTCTATAGCTTGCCAAAATATTATAGCCGAAGTATTAAAAGATAATAATATGCCCGAAGGTATATCTTGTATTATTAATGGCGATTATCGAGTTGGAGAAATGATGACAACAGATAAACTTGTACCGCTTATTTCTGCAACCGGTTCTATTAGAATGGGGCGTATTGTTGGTACTGCCGTTGCACAACGATTAGGAAAATCATTACTCGAGTTAGGAGGAAACAACGCAATTATAATTACACCAACAGCCGATTTAAAAGTGGTGGTTCCCGGAGCCGTTTTTGGAGCCGTAGGAACAGCCGGACAACGCTGTACTTCTACCCGAAGACTTATTATTCACGAAAGTGTTTACGATAAAGTAAAAGACGCTATACTAGGTGCGTACAAACAAATTAGAATTGGAAATCCGTTAGACGAAAACAATCACGTAGGTCCTTTAATCGATAAAGACGCAGTCGAAATGTATCTTTCGGCTATTGAAAAAGCCAAAGAAGAGGGTGGTAATGTGATTGTAGAAGGAGGCGTGTTAGAAGGTGAAGGTTACGAAAGCGGTTGCTACGTAAAACCTGCAATTATTGAAGTAGAAAACCATTACGAAATCGTGCAAAATGAAACTTTTGCGCCTATTTTATATTTAATTAAGTATAGCGGTGATGTAGAAAACGCCATTGCGTTACAAAACGGTGTGGTGCAAGGATTATCTTCTGCAATTATGACAAATGATATGAAAGAAGCCGAGCGCTTTTTATGTTTTGCCGGAAGCGATTGCGGAATAGCAAATGTAAACATAGGAACCTCAGGAGCCGAGATTGGAGGCGCTTTTGGTGGTGAAAAAGAAACCGGTGGCGGTCGCGAAAGTGGAAGCGATGCTTGGAAAGCTTATATGCGAAGACAAACCAATACGGTAAATTATTCAGATGAACTTCCTTTAGCTCAAGGAATTAAAT